>PEWM01000197.1:180-15352 GCA_002779455.1 Deltaproteobacteria bacterium CG07_land_8_20_14_0_80_60_11 | reverse complement strand
CGGGCCTTGACCGCCTCGGGCAGGGGCGCCGCCTCGATCAGGGCGCAGATTTCCCGGTAGGTCCGGGCCGGCTGCTGCGTTCCGGCCTCAACCTCCACCTTGATGCCGGTGAGGTGGTCCTTGGTCACCCGGCGGGCCGTGAGGGTGACCTCAGCCAGCCCCAGGGCCGGGAGCAGCCCTTGCAGCTCTGCCACCGGGAGCCCCAGGTCAATGAGGGCCCCCAGGGTCATATCGCCGCTCAAGCCCGCGAAGCAATCGAAAAAGGCCCAGCGCTCACTCCGGGGCAACGTCGACAAAGAGTTCAACCTCCTTCACGGCCCGGGCCTCGGCCTGGTGCACGGTGAACTTGAACCGTAGAGCCGTAGGGCGGGAAAGCGAAATAGTTGCTTTTGACAGGCTTTTTCGGCGCCGAACTTTCTCTGAAATTTGATAAGGCTGAGACTTTTTTTGTTGCACGGCCTTCGCTCCATTTTTCCAGTTAATTTAAGCAGATCTAAGCATATAATTAGGAGCTAAGGCCATAATCAAAAATGATAATTTACTCGAAAAAGAGCATTAAACTGTTGGGCGTATATCCGCCCGCATACATGAAAGTTGCCTAAATAATTAGAGTAATAATCAACGTCATAGGAAGGTACGACATAGCGATAGCGAAATGCTGCATCTAGGGATACGTTGCGCAGCACCATGTAACGGACCCCAGCTTCAGTGACAATGCCCACCTCACCAGAATCGGATGATGGATAACCGGAAAATGAACTAGAGGTTTCTGCGACGGAGAAAAATACACCCGGCCCAACTCCCACATATGGGATTAATCGCCCGAAGGGTAATTCTGGATCAGGGAAAAAGCCATATTTGGCTATAAATAAAAATGATAGCACAAGCATATGACCATCCACACGGGAAATCCGGAGAGGAAACACGCCTCTCGGTCCCTTAGCTTGCACGTCTTGTGCCCCTTGAGAAAAGTTATTATAGGTTAAATCTATCGCAAAGGAGAAATACTTCAGCCAATCTGGCCAATTGTACCCCAAAAAACCATCTTTTACAAAATCATAGCCAATGGTTATCCCTCCTAAAGCCGCCGTTTCTGTTTTAACATCTATAAGGCGGCCATTCACGCCCAAAGTTCGATAAGAAGACCAGGCTTTAACATCGCCATTGGCTACAAAGTTGGGGCCCCCCTGCCCTCCGATCCACATGGCCGCCCCGCCGGCGCCCGGCATAATGAGGAAAAATGCCGCCATTAATAACAGGGGTAATAGGAGAGTAATGCTTTTGGACTTCATAATTTTTCCCTCGCTTAATGTTGACCGATATGATTCGCGACCACCTGGACAACACCCCGACCGGCTGCCGCCACCGCGCGACTAAAGCCGTGGCTGAAGGACTTCACATCAAAATCATGGCCACCAAACGCCGTGGCTGCGGCTATCGCAACGAAGAGCCGGTTAAATCGAATTTATGAGGCAGCCTTGGCCACCGCAATTTAGAAAAGGTTTTCGGGACCTCTTGCCCGGGAAAAATCCCCCAAAGTTTCTGTTCTTGAAGCCGAATCCTCTCGTCGACGCCATGATAGCACAAGTTTCCTTGATAAAATACTTTCTCCTTAATTTTAGGCATACCAATTCTTCGGCAACCAGATAATATTTGGCTGAGAAGCCTGAGAACCCCAGGCCAGCATTGCCCGATAATGGTGAGTTAGGCACAGATGGCGGCGAACGCCTTCACACCCTATTTTTGACGAAATTCAAACGGCGGCTAAGCTTGCCAGCCTCGACAATTATCGCATCACCCGGAAAAATGCGAGATTTGATCTGCATAGCGAAATGGGGCTCTTGGGGGGGGATTTCCATAATCCTTTGTTGTCCGCTGATATTATGCCTTGATGGAGAGGTTGTCTGGTCAAGTCTTGACCATTACAGCTAAAAAATTATCCCCCACCGCCAATTTCATATTAAGATAACCCCATGCAGATCCAGGAACTGCTCACCCCGGAAAGCATCGAACTCAACTTCGCCCCGCCCCCGCAAGAGGTCTGGCCGGCCCTCATCGCCCTCCGGAACCGCCGGGGTAAACCACCGAAGCACCCCGTCCCCGGAGTGAGTTCTGCCCCGGAGCTGAACCCGCCAAAGCGTGCCCTGGGAAAACCCGCCGGGACAAAAAAATCCCCCTGGGTGAGAGGGGGATGGCGTGGATTTTGGAGGTGCGGGGGCCGCGCTACTTCCCGGTGAGCTCCTTGATCTCCCTTTGGGCGTGCTCCATTTCCTTGACCTGTTCGGCGTCAAAGCGCAGCAGCATGGTCTGGAATTCCCCCACGTGGGTTTTTTCCTCCCGGGCGATATCCAGGAGCACGGCCCGGATGTCCTTATCATCGGTGAGAGCCGCCATCTGCTCATAGAAGCTGATGGCGTCCAGCTCGGCGATGATGGCCGCCCGGAGGATTTCCTGGTTGAGATGCGCCTTGGCGACTTTGGTAAAATCCGCCGGCAGTTGTGATAACATCAACTCCCTCCCTTGGCCCCGGTTGGGGCGGTCGTGTGTGATCGGTCTGGTTGAAAAGTAAGCATGGCCGGCAGCCGCGTCAAGAAAAAAAGGGATGGGGGGCTTCGGCCTCGCCCCTGAGGGAAAATTTCTGCTTGGCGCGCCGGGTTTCCTCACGTATGGTGTTTAAATGGATAAAGAAAAAATTTCTTCGGAACCACGAACCGCCATGGAATGCCAAATAGTACAAGCGCAACTGTCCGCCTGGTTGGACGATGAGCTGGCCGAGGCCGCCGGGGCTGCCCTTTCGGCGCACCTTAATAGGTGTGAGGCCTGCCGGAGCGAATGGCGGAAGCTTACGGCCCTGGACGCCGCCCTGGGCAGCCTGGCGGCGCCGGCGCCCAAGGAGCTGGCGGAGAAAGTGGCGGCGAGACTGAGGCCACCCCGCCGCCGGCAGAGGTTTCAGTCCATGGCCCTGGCCGCCTGCCTGGTCCTGGGCATCGCCCTGGGCGGCGCCATGGCTCGGGGTTTTTATGGCGCCGCGACGCCCAACGAGACCGGGGCGGAAGTGGCCAGCCTGGAGGTCTTCCATGACTTCCCCCAGGGGTCCCTGGGCGCAGTGGTGGCCTCTTATCAGCCCGAAGAAGGAAACGGTAACCACCGGTGAAACGAGATTGGCTCATCTACTTGGTGATGTTTTCCCTGGCGCTGAACCTGGGGACCATCGGCACCATCGCCTACCTGCGCTACCAGGACCACCAGCAACTGGCCGCCGGCCCGGCGCCCCCGCCGCTGCTCCTGAAATCGTGGTGGCGGGAGCTCAAGCTGGACGAGTCCCAGCGCCAGACCCTGCGCCGCCTGTTCCCGGAGCACCATCAGAAGGTGAAGGCCGTCAGGCTGGAGTTGGCCCAAAAGCGCCTGGAACTCTTTGATCTGATTAAAAATGATGCGGCTCCCTGGAGCGCCATTCAGGCCAAGATCCGGGAGATCAGCGCCCAACAAGGAAGCCTGGAAGAAGAGATGGCGCGGTTTATGCTGGAGTTTAAGAAGGACTTGAATCCCGAACAGCACGCCGCTTTTTTGAACCTGGTGCAAACCCGCCTGGGCTGTGGCCCGGAAGGGGCCTGCGGCCCCGGCGGGCGCCGGCGGGGACCCGGCATGGGACCGGGCATGGGACCGGGACCCGGTATGGGGCACCGGGGAAGGCCTTAGGGGTATCCCGGCACTAATCAGGGGATCATCAAACGGGTTTTATATATAGCACTCAAGAAGGAGGATTAACATGAAAAGCCATAGATGGCTGACGATCAGCGTGGCTCTCGCCCTGGCGGCGGCAATGCTCTGGGCGGCGCCGGCTCTGGCCCAAGGGCGCGGCAAAGGCCAGGGTGGCCAGGGCCAGGGCTGGGGCTGCGGGCAGGGCCAGGGAGCGGGGTCTAATACCTGTCCCGCTTACCCGGCCTACCAGAGCGGCCAGGGCAACTCGGGCAACAATCCCCAGGCCAACACCGGACGCCGGGGTCCCCGGGGCGGCGGCCGCAACTCTCAGCCCAACACCCAGCCCACTACGCCTCCGGCTCAATAACTTCAAGTGTAACGCCGTAACCGCAAACGCCGCCCCCTCTTTTCTCCCCCCTGGGGAGGGGGCGGTTTTTTTGCCGGAGCCCTGCCCCCGGGCGCACCTCGATCCTGGGACACCGGAGGGCTGGGTTTCCCGAAATGATTAGGGATGGCCCCGGAGACAGCCGGCGCCATCCCTCGATTTTTGTCCCGGCTAGGTTAGCCGCAGGAGTCGCAGCCGGAAGAGCAGGAGGAAGGAGTGCAGGAGCACCCGCCCTGGGGCTGGGTGGGGGTATCGCTGATGCCCACGACTTTGATCATGAAGGCCAGCGTCTTCCCTGCCAAAGGATGGTTGAAATCCACCACGAATTTGTCGGGTTCGATGCTCAACACCGTTCCGGACACGGGGCCGTGGGGGCTTTCGAACCGCAGCTGCTGGCCCACCTCAACCGGGTGGCCTTCCAACATCGAGGCGGGAAAATCCCGCTTGAGATCCTCCCGGGGTTGGCCATAAGCCTGGTCCGGGGTAAGAACCACTTTCTTTTCTTCATTGAGGGCCATATCGATAACCGCATCATTGAAGCCCTGGATAATCCCCCCGCCGCCCACCTGAAACTCCAGGGGGGGCCGGCCGTCACTGCTGTCAAAGACCGAGTCGTCTTCCAGGGTGCCGGTGTAGTGCAATTGGACGAAAACGCCATTCTTAACTTTGCTCATAACCTCTCCTAGTGGTCTGGGGGCAGGCGAGGTCACGCCTGCCGCGCCAGTTGCTTGATGGTAACTAAGGCGGCGGCTTTCTTCAGGGGCGGCCGCCACGCCCGTGGATCAAATTGTTGCTACGGCTTGCCCCGCGCCCGAACCGCTGAAATCGGGGTGGCCGGGCCTCTTACCCGCATGGAACCTCAAGGGCCAAAGATTCCGCCTCAGGGTCAGCTTCGGGGTTCCCTGAAAAATATCAGGGGAACGACCGGAAAGCGTTCCCCTGATGGAAAGGCTTGCAGGCCCCGCAGCCTGGTTTCTCCTTAAATTTTATAAAAAAGGTTAATTTTTTGCAAGTAAACCTTGATGACTTCGTAAAAAGTAGTAAATGCAAGGTAGAAATAAAATGGATGCTAATCGGCCGGGGGCTTGGAGCGCTTCAACCACTCGGGGGTGAGCGCCTCGGGGATGGCGTCGCCGCCGGGGATGTAGGGTTTCAGGTCCAGGAGGGGGGAGCCGTCCTGCGCGTCCAGGTCCGCCACCTCCACGACGTTGCCCGCCACCTTGATGATCCGGCAGGCGGTGAAGCCGATGAGGTTGGGGCGCACCGGGGCCCGGGTGGCGAAGACGCCGGTCAGAGGGTTGGCCGGATCGCGGCGGGGGTGAACCTGGAGGGTCCGGCGCTCCTCCGGGTTGTCGTTTCCGTGGAACCAGAAGAACACCCAGAGGTGGGAGAAATCCTGGAGGCCGGCGAGGGCCGGGGCATATTCCGGGAACACCTCCAGCCAGGCGCGTGAGCCCTGCTTTTTCACCACGCCGACGGGATTCAGACAGATGGAGTTGATGGCAGCTCTCCTGAGGTTTTGCGGCGATTGGCCTGGGTTTTCCGCATAAATCGGGGCCGACCAGAGTAAAACTCCGATTACGCCTCCAATCAACCGCCAGCGCATGATCGCTCACGTCACCTATCGATAAGATTATTCCGGCCGAAATTATTTTTCCGGCTCTGAAAAACTTCGGCTCGTTCCCAAGTTGCACTGGGGAACGAGGATGAAGAAACGTCGGTGCTACTTGCCCATAGCCCCTTCCCCCATAATTTTTTCAAGCACTGCCGCCACCAGGTCCATAGGCACCCCATCTTTGATCACGGTCTCGCCCAGGCGGGGGAGCAGGACAAAGGGCACCCCGGTTTCCTGACGCTTCTTGTCCAGGCGCAGGGCCGCCATCACGTCTTTGGGGTTGAGTTCCGGGAGGGATTGTAAGAGGCCGAAGCCGCCAATGAGCCGGCGGCCCCACTCAGCCTCGGCCGGGTCCAGGCCCGTTAGGCGCTCCGACAGACTCAGGGCGGCCACCATGCCCCAGGCCACCGCCCGGCCGTGGGGCAGGCGGAAGCGTGAGGCCTGCTCCAGTCCGTGGCCCAGGGTGTGGCCGAAGTTGAGGATGCGCCTGAGATCGGACTCCCGCTCGTCTTGGGACACCACCTGCGCCTTGATGGCCGCGGCCCGGTAAATGGTTTCGGTTAATTCGGCCTCGTCGGCAAAGACCCTGGTCCCGGCGGCGTGCAGCCGCATCAGCAGGTCACGGTCCCGGATAAACCCGGCCTTGAGCACTTCGGCCAGGCCGTTGAGCCGCTCAGCCCGGGGCAGGGTGCGCAAAAATTCGGGGTCGATGACCACCAGCCGGGGCTGGTGAAAGGCGCCCAGGAGGTTTTTCCCTTCAGGCAGATTGATGGCGGTTTTGCCGCCGATGGCGGCGTCCACCATGGCCAGCAAGGTGGTGGGCGCCTGGATGAATGGGAGTCCCCGCATGAAGATGGAGGCCAGAAAGCCGGCGACATCACCCACCACGCCGCCTCCCAGGGCGATGACGGGGGTGCGCCGGTGGGCGCCCCGGGCCAGGAGTTCTTTGGCCAGGCGCTGGACCACGGCCCAGGTCTTGGCCCGCTCCCCGGGAGGCGTGGTCAGGAGCACGGGGGCCAGGCCGGCCGCGGCCAGAGAGTCCAGCACGGCGGCGCCGTGGAGGCGGGCCACCCGGCGGTCCGAGATCACCACCACCTGGGGCGGGAACCGGAAGGGGCTGAGCAAGGGTCCCAGCCGGTGACGCAAGCCCGGCTCGATCACCAGCCGGTAGCTTGCGTCCCGGCCGGGGAGCGGGAGCTCAATCTCGCGCATCACCAGCCCCGGTATCGAGACAAGGGATCACAGGCTGGAAAGCCTGTGCTACCGAAGAAAAGCGCCGGCATCACCAGCCTCCGGGGCGCAGGGTGCGAATTTCCTCCATCAGGGTTTGAAACTGGTCGGGATAGAGGGACTGGGCGCCGTCGGACATGGCCTTTCCCGGATCATGATGCACTTCAACCATCAGCCCGTCGGCGCCGGCGGCCACTGCGGCCCGGGCCAGCGGGGCCACCAGGTCCCGGCGCCCGGCGGCGTGGCTGGGGTCGGCGATGATGGGCAGATGGCTCTCCCGGTGCACCGCCGGGATAGTGGCCAGGTCCAGGAGATTCCGGGCATGCTCGCCAATGGTCCTGACGCCCCGTTCACAGAGAATCACCTGGGAGTTGCCCTCCGACATGATATATTCCGCCGCCATGAACCACTCATCCAGGGTGGCGTACATGCCCCTTTTCAGCATCACCGGTTTCCGGGTCCGGCCGGCGCAGCGCAGCAGGCTGAAGTTCTGCATATTCCGGGCCCCGATCTGGATGATGTCGGCATATTCGGCCACCAGTTTGAGGGACTCCTGGTCCACGGCCTCGGTGACGATGAGCAACCCCGTCTCCTCCCGCACCTGCTTCAGGAGCTTCAGGCCGGCTTTCCCCATGCCCTGGTAGCTGTAGGGTGAGGTGCGGGGCTTGTAGGCGCCACCGCGGAAGATGCGGGCCCCGGCGGCCTTGACGCGCCGGGCGATGGTCAGGGCCTGGGTCTCACTTTCCACCGCACAGGGGCCGGCGATGACCACGAAATGCCCCCGGCCCAGGTCCAGGCCGGGCAGGTGGATGACGGTGTCCTCCCGCTTCATTTCCCGGCTCACCAGCTTGTAGGGCCGGGAGACCGGAATGGCCTGGATCACCCCGGGCATATCCACGAATATGGCCTGATCCACCGGACCGGGATTGCGCAAGATGGCGATGGCCACCCGTTCCCCGCCGGGCATGGGCTGGGCCTCGAAGCCCAGGGACTCGATCTTCGCCACCACCGCCTGGATCTCAAGGTCGGTCGCGTCCTTGTCCATTACGATAAGCATGGTTACTCTCCACTAAGCGCCACGGTAAAGATGCGGGTGCCAGGGCCAGCCACCATGGCAGGCTGACGAGAGGTTGACGGCCGGGAGGGCGAACCCCTGCAAGGGAAAAATCAGCACCCTGCGCCTTTTTTACCAGGGATCAGCGCCAAAAGCAACCGGAGGGGATAAATGGACCCGACCGGAGGGAGAAGCGGCTACCCTGCTGGGATAAAAGGCAGAACCGGCCGCGCCGGTCAGGGAACGGGGAATCCTCAAGAAAGATGGGTGAGTCGTTAAGCCAGACGCCAGCAGAGCACGGCCATTCCCAAGGCTATGGCCACTCCGTAGGGAATGGTGGTTGTTCTGGCGGACGAGGGCGGCGGGGGTTTGGGGTCGAAAGGGCGGCAGAGGAGCCAGTTCAGGAGGAAATTCCAGCCCTCGCGGATCCCGGCCAGGAGACGTCCCTGCCACAGCAACATGACCAGGATGATCAGCCCGCCGCAGACGCCCATATAGACAAAGAGGGAAAAGGCGCGCCATAGTCCCAGCCAGGCGCCCAGGGCCGCACTGGCCTTGACATCGCCGGCCCCCAGGCCCCCCAGCAGATAGGGCCCCAGCATCAGGAAAAACCCCAGCCCCAACCCCGCCAACCCATCCAGGAGACCCGGGAGACCGTGATAGCCTAACTGAAAACTCAACCCCCCCAGGGCGCCGCCAAGGGTCAGGTAATTAGGAATTCGCCGGGTCTTGAGGTCACAGCCGGCCATCCCCAGGCTGAGGAGGAGCGGGAGGATCAGGTCAGGGTGGGCTTTGAGCCAGGGGCCCAAGATAGACAACCAGCCGGACAACTTCGCCTCCGGAGCGGATTTTGTTCCTGTTTTCCCTATTCTCGGAATTTTATTTAATAAAGGTTAATTTCCCCATGGTAACAAAGAGCCGGCCTCATAAATCCTTGGGAGGCCGGGAGTCCTGGTGATACATTGGAGTAACCCAACGGTTGATAGATAAGGAAGGAAACGGCATGGCAAAAATCATTCTCATCCAGGCCCTTCCGGCGGCCCGCCTGGACAGCCGGGAGAATCTGAGCCGGGCCCTGACGCTGCTCCAGGGGTGCCAGGGGCAGAAAGCTGATTTGATCTGCTTTCCCGAGTATTTTCCCTTCTCGGGAGAGGAGGAACTGGCGGCGGCGGCGGCTCGCCTCCAGGCCTATGTCATCGCCGGGCTGGTGGAAGAGGCAGGAGGGAGGCGGTACAATACCGCCACCCTGTTCGACCGCCGGGGCCGGTTGCTGGGCCGCCAGCGGAAGCACAACCTGGGCAACCTGGAGCGCCGGGGCTTCGGGGTGGTCCCCGGCGAGGGCTGGCAGGCGTGGGACACTGACTTCGGGCGCCTGGGCGCCCCGGTGTGCATCGATTTTTGGGGCCAGCCCGAGGCGGCCCGGCGCCTGGCGGGTGAAGGGGTGGATCTCATCGTCAATCCCGCCATTTTTCCCATCCTCCGGGGCCACTGGCAAACCGGGGCCCTGACCCGGGCCTTTGATTATTACCTGCCGGTGGTGGGAGTGAATACGGCGGCAACGGTGGTCGAGATTGCCGGACGCCCCTACCCGCTGCAGGGAGGGCGTTCCTTTGCCATCCAACCCCCGGCCCCGGGAGATAACGCCGCCTTGGCCCGGCAGGTGCGGGCCTGGGATAACCTGGCGGAGTGGATCGTGAACTGCGGCGGGGAAACCGAAGCAATCATCACCGTCAACCTGGACCTGGACGGCCCCCGCCGCTGGCGGCCGGTGATCCGGGAACGCTTCGGCATCAAGGGGTGAAGCGCAACCGGGGGCAGGGTCACGGCTTGACCGCGCCGGCGGGTAGGGCAACAAAATTCTCGGGTATTGCCGCCCAGGGGCCGAATATCCCCGGAATGCGGGGAGGCGCCGGGGCTCTCGAGGCGGCCCGGAGGCATAATTTTTTACCGGAAAACCATCTTAATATCGGTTTGCGACAGTACTTTCTTGACATTGATGAAAAAATCCTTAATTATCTATGCAGGTCAAACGGGGCGGTTTGACTTAAAGCTCTAAACTCAAGGAGAGACAATATGCGCAACACCCGTAAATATGTCATTTTTACCGTAGTGGCGGCTCTCTGCCTGTTCATGGCAATGCCGGTCCTGGCCCAGCCCAAGGGCGGCGCCCTGATGACGATGGATGCCTTCACCCCCATAGCCCAGGGCTATGATTTCGTCCGGGAAGGGAAATATGAGGCCGCCAAGAATGAATTCGCCAAGGCGGTGAAAGCCGATCGCTTCAACCCCTTTGCCCTTAACAACATGGCGGTTTTGGAGGAGCGGGACGGCAAACTGAACGACGCATTGGCCAACCTGAAAGATGCCACCACCCAAGCCGATGCGTATTTAGACAAGGTAACCCAAACTTGCTTTGCCGGCGGCGGCTGCCTGGCGGTTAAACCCCTGCGCGAAAAAGGCGAAAAGAGCTCTATCGCTCCGATCATTCAGGAGAATATCCAGAAACTCCAGGCCAAGATTGCAGCAACCGGTACTAAGCCGCCTGCAGGAACTCCCCCGCCGATGGTGCCACCGAAGAAGACTATTAAGTAACCTTGGGGGCCTTCGGGCCCCTACCGCCCCGTTTTTCTTTTTAAGTGGCGCTGTTGGATGATGAGCATCGAAACCAACCAGTTCTACCTCAGTCAAACTCATTTCGGGGGCCAGGCGTCGCAAGACCCCCCCTGGCCCTTTCCCCTTTCCCCTTTCCCGGCGTCGGATTTCCTCAAGGTTTCAGAAGTCATAGAGACATTTCCCGGTCGCTTGGCGGGCAAAATCTCCCTAAGGGCAGAGAGCCGGGGCGCGGCGCCGTCATTTGCCGGTACGACCTGCACAAGGGTAAGACCTGGCGTGACTAGGAATGGGACAGCCGGCTCTGCAGGTCCTGGAGGCTTTGCCGGGCCTGGTGCAGGGCCTGCATGATTCCGGCAGGCGGGGGAACGCGGTCGGGCAGGTAAATCCGATGACCGGCCGCATCCGGCCCCGGGAAGGACTGTAATGCTAACTTGAGATCGGCCAGTTCCCGGACCAGAAAGAGGAAAGCTGCCGCCAGCGGTCCCCCGCGGCCGGCGTTGACTTCATCCCACGTGCGGGGTTCCGGAGCGAGGAGGGATAATGACGGGCGCGGCGGCGACAAGGTCGCCCCACCCTCAGCCTGGCTGGTCAGAGCCTGGGTTAGAGGCAGCCTCGCAAGCTTGGTCTTTTTGCCGGCAAACTGTTTCTTTTTCGCCATATTTCCAGAAATTCAAGGCAGAGTTTTGAATAATCCACGGATCCGGGACACCTGGGCTCGTAATCGAAAATCGCTTTCTGAGCTATCTGGGCCTGGTTCAAGGCCTCATTTTTCATAATTATCGTTGTAAAGGTTTTTTCCCGATAAGGTTTTAACTGACCCAGGATGTATTCGTTGGTGATGCTGTTACGCTTATCGAACATGGTGAGCAGAATTCGGAACATGTCTTCCTGGAAAATATCCTCCATGGACACGTTCTTCACGGTCTCCACCGTGGTGAGCAGGTCCGCCAGGCCATCCAGGGAATAGCGGGATATCTGGCAGGGAATGATGATAAAATCGCACGCATACAGGCAATTAGTGGTCAGGACCCCCAAAGAGGGGGGGCAGTCGATCAGGACAAAGTCGTAATCAACATCCTTGAGGGCATTGGCCAGAATCGCTTCCCGGAAGACCCGGGTATAGACCTGCTCCGCCGCCTGGGCCAGATGGATGTGGGCCGGGACAATATCCAGCCCCAGGATGTAGGTGGGTATCGCCACCTCGCTGATGCGCTTTTTGGGAATTAGGAAGATATCCGCCATGGAACCGGCGATGACGTCTGGCTCGATACCGATGCCGATGCTCGTGTGCCCCTGGGGGTCCAGATCGACAATCAGGGTGCGGTATCCCTGATAGGCCAGAGCGGCCCCGAGGTTAAGGGTGGTGGTGGTCTTCCCCGTACCGCCCTTCTGGTTGATGATTGCCACTATGTGGGACATGATAAGCACTCAGGCCGGTTGCCCGCGGCACTTTTTAGTAATTTTTTTAGTATGGTAAAGTATAGGCGGAACCCCGTCAAGGATTATCTGGCCGTGGCTGCCCCAACAATTTTTTCACAAACCTCTTGACTAGATGGCACAACCTCTGCAATAAGATTTAAAGAGGTTTCAAATATTGTTCTAGTTTGATAAAGGCTGGTTCATGACCTCCCCCATGGAAAGAAGGCGTTTTAGCCGGATTACGGTCTCCCTCCCGGTGGAGTACCATACCCGCCTGCCCGATACCGACGCCCCCTTCCAGGGTCAAGGCGTCCTCCGGGATATCAGCCTGGGCGGCACCTATTTCCATGTAGATCCAGACACTTCCTTCCAACCGGGTCAGATCCTCTCCCTTACCGTTTTCGCCCCCCTGCCCTATCTGGAAGACACCGACATCACCCACCTTCAGGCTACCGGCGAGGTAATTCGTTTCGACCCTCCGGCGCCCAACCGCCCCCAGGCCGGGGTAGCCCTGAACTTCCTGGGAGATTTAACCTTTTGCACGACCCCCGCCCAGCCAATGTTTTAAATCTTGCATTAAAAACCAGCATCCGCCTGACAATTAATATCCCCAACCATATTAATTAATTATATAATAAGGGCAATGCCTCGAAAAATTGACGTTTTTCTCCTGGTTAAACATTTTTCTCCATGGCTTGCTGCCGTAAAGTAGCCATCGCTTTGAGCGGCGGGGTGGACAGCGCCGTGGCTGCCGCCCTCTTGCAGCGCCGGGGCTTAAACCTCCACGGCGTCCACCTGCGCCTGTCTCCCCTGGCGGCGCCGCCTGACCAAGTTGAAGCCCTGGCCCACCACCTGGGAATTCCCCTGACGGTGATCGACCTGCAACGGGAGTTCGCCCGGGAGGTGCTGGATTATTTTGGGTCGGAGTATGCCCGGGGCCGCACCCCCAACCCCTGCGTCCGCTGCAACGCGGCCATCAAGTTCGGCCACCTGTGGGACTACCTCAAGATAGGCGGGTTCACCCACCTGGCCACCGGCCATTACGCCCGGCGAAACCCGGACGACGACGGCCCCCCGGGCCTGTTCCGGGGGGTGGACCGCCGCAAGGATCAGTCGTATTTCCTCAGCCGCCTGCCTCTGAGCCTGCTGCCCAACCTCCTCTTCCCCCTGGGGCAAATGACCAAAGTAGAGGTGCGGCGGATCTATCATGAGGCGGGATTGCCGGTCCGGGAAAACCAGCGGGAGAGCATGGAGTTGTGCTTCATCCCGGCAGGCGGCTATCAGGATTTCCTCAAGGCCCGGCGGGGCTTCTCGGGTCCTCCCGGCGATTTCGTGGACACCGGAGGGCGCCTCCTGGGCCGGCATCGCGGCCTGGAAAGCTATACCGTGGGGCAGCGCCGGGGCCTGGGGATCCCCGCCCGGCAGCCCTTCTACGTCATTGACCTCCAACCGGAATTGAACCGGGTGGTGCTGGGACACCGGGAGGAACTTCTCGCCCCGGGGCTCACGGCCTCCCGGATGAACTGGCTCATCCCCCCTCCGGCCGGGGAGATCGAGGCCGTGGCGGTGATCCGCTACCGCCATCCCGGGGTGCGGGCCCGGATTACCCCCCGGGGCGACGGCGAAGTAAAGGTCGACTTTGAAACGCCCCAGTCGGCGGTGGCCCCGGGCCAGGCCCTGGTCCTCTTCGACCGCGATCAGGTCCTGGGAGGCGGCTGGATCGAGGGGCGGATAAAGTAGTCAGGGGCCAGAGGTTAGGGGTTACGAGGGGGCGATAGATAACGTCAGGGTATTTATGAAATCCTGTACTGAGGCGCGATTGTTTCAGCCAGACGCTTTGTTAAGATTCAAGACCTTACCTCCCAAAAGTATGATGGCGATTGATAAAGAGGCAAAAAAGTTTTAGAGACCTTCATGGCTTTTCCCCAAATTTTAGCAAAAATTGGCGATTGCGATTCCTTGAGCCGAAGCCCTTGAAAATAGCCACCGAAAACCGGAAACCGAAAACCGAAAACCGCCTCTTCCGCCTCATCACCTTCGGCTGCAAGGTGAACCAGTGTGACACGGCCGGGATGGCCCGGGAGCTGGCGCTCCAGGGGTGGGGCGCCGCGGCCCCGGGGGCGGCCCCGGACCTGGTGCTGGTGAACACCTGCACCGTCACCGCCCGGGCCGACCAGCAGGCCCGCCAGGCTATACGCCGCCTGGCCCGGGAGCATCCGGGGATGCCCATCTGGGTCACCGGCTGCTATGCCCAGCGGGCCCCGGCCGAGGTGGCGGCCCTGCCGGGGGTGCAGGCTGTTTTCGGCAACCAGGAAAAAGTGGGCCTGGCCCACCTGCTGAAAGATTTCCCAGGGCATCTCTTCGTTGAGGCCGATTCTCCCTCCCCCTTGAGGGGGGAGGGCCGGGGTGGGGGTGAAAATATTAATCCCCCTCCCTCCAGCCCCCTCCCACCAGGGGAGGGGGAGGAAGTTATTTCCGCAAAGAGGTCGCTGCACGTGGGAGAGCCCGGGCCGCGGCTCTGGGTGGAAGATTTCGCCGCCGCGCCGCCCTTCCAACCCTGGAAAATCCACGCCGTCCCGGGCCACACGCGGGCCTGGCTCAAGATTCAGGAGGGCTGCAGCCACCACTGCGCCTACTGCATCGTGCCGCAGGTAAGGGGCCCCCGCCGCAGCCTGGACCCCCCCTCGGTGCTGTCAGCCTTTGAGGACCTGGCCGGCCTGGGCTACCGGGAAGTGGTTCTCACCGGGGTGGACCTGGGCCAGTACGGGCTGGATCACACGCCGCCCTCCAGCCTGGCGGCGCTGGTGCGGCAACTTACGGAAAAAACCTGGCCCTTCCGGGTGCGCCTTTCTTCCCTGGAGCCCATGATGGTGACCACGGAACTCCTGGACGGGCTGGCGGCCTGGCCGGATTTCTGCCCCCACTTCCATTTACCGCTCCAGAGCGGCGCCGCCCCGGTGCTGGCGGCCATGGGCCGCCCTTACGGCCCGGAAGAGTTTCGGGACCTGGTCCGGGAGATCACCCGGCGCTTTCCCGGCGCCGGCCTGGGGCTGGACGTCCTGGTGGGGTTCCCCGGCGAGAGCGCCGCGGACTTTGAGGCCACCCGGTCCCTGATAGAAAGTCTCCCCGTGACCTACCTGCACGTCTTCCCCTA
>PEWM01000197.1:0-147 GCA_002779455.1 Deltaproteobacteria bacterium CG07_land_8_20_14_0_80_60_11 | reverse complement strand
ACCTCCCTTGCCAGGTAAGATCGTACAGACGCGAGCCCGGATCATGCGGGAGCTGGGTCAGGCCAAAAAGATCCAGTTTCTTGAGGCCCAAATAGGCCAGGTCCGGGAAGTGCTGGTGGAAGGACCGGCGGCGCCGGCGGGATGGCT
>PEWM01000149.1:6729-11288 GCA_002779455.1 Deltaproteobacteria bacterium CG07_land_8_20_14_0_80_60_11 | reverse complement strand
CCGGTGGCCTCGATCCTCACCGGTGAGCGGGTGGCCCTCAATTTTCTCCAGCGCCTCTCGGGCATCGCCACCTTCACCCGGGCCATGGTCGCCCAGGTCGAGGGCTCCACGGCCGCCCTCATGGACACCCGGAAAACCACCCCGGGCTGGCGCATCCTGGAGAAATACGCGGTGCGCCTGGGCGGCGGCCGCAACCACCGCCTGGGGCTCTACGACGGGGTGCTTATCAAGAACAATCACCTGACCGCGGTGGGTGGAATCCACGAGGCCGTGCGCCAGGCTCGGGCGCGGGCCCACAACCTGCTCAAGATCGAAGTGGAAGTGACGGACCTGGAGGGACTGGAAGAGGCCCTGAACGCCGGCGCCGACCTCATCCTGCTGGACAACATGGACGACGCCGCCCTGCGCCAGGCGGTGGAACTCACCCGGGGCCGGGCCCGCCTCGAGGCCTCGGGCTCCATGACCCGGGAACGCTTGCCCCAGGTGGCCGCCACCGGGGTCAACTTCATCTCCATGGGCGCCCTGACCCACAGCGCCCCGGCCGTGGATATCCACCTGCGGCTGGTGAGGACGTGGATGTAGGGGCGCACCCTAGGTGTGCGCCCGCACAGGCAAGGATGCCTGTGCCACCGGAAATAGGGCGGACACGCAGGTCCGCCCTACACGGCCCTTCCCTTAACTTCCTTTTCCAAGCTCCTTCGACCGCGCCGCGGCGGCGGTCACCGCGTCCATGACCGCGCCCCTAAAGCCTGCCGATTCCAGGGCATGGAGGCCGGCGATGGTGGTGCCGCCCGGTGAGGTCACCAGGTCTTTCAGGAGGGCGGGGTGCATCTGCTCCTCATGGCAGAGGCGGGCCGTGCCCAGGACCGTCTGGGTGGCCAGGGTCAGGGCCAGGGGGCGGGGCAGCCCCATTTTCACCCCGCCGTCCGCCAGGGCCTCGATGAACACGGCCACAAAGGCCGGGCCGCTGCCGCTCAGGCCGGTGACCGCGTCCATGAGTCTTTCCTCCACTATCACGGCCTGTCCCACGGCCCGGAACAGGTCCAGGCCCAGGGCCAGGTCTTCCGGGGTGACGCCGCGGCCCGGGGCCAGGGCCGCCATCCCGGCCCCCACGAGCGTGGGGGTGTTGGGCATGACCCGGATCACCCGGGATCGGGGGAAGGCCCCTTCCAGCACCGCCAGGGGGACCCCGGCGGCGATGGAAATGACGAGATGCCAGGGCCGGGCGAATTCTTTGACGCCGGCCAGGACCGCGGGCAGCACCTGAGGCTTGACCCCCAGCACCACCACGGGAGCGTGCATCACCTCGGGGTTGTCCAGGGCGGCCGCAACCCCCAACTCATCCATCTGGGCCTGCCGGGCCGGGTCCGGGTCATAGCAGACCAGGTTTTCCCGGGGAACCAAGCCCCCCGCCAGCAGCCTCCGGATGATGGCCCCGCCCATGCTGCCGACGCCGATGAAACCCAGCTTTATTGCCGCCAACCGCCCTTTCCCCGGTTCTGTCATTGACATAGCCCCTATCTCCCGTCATAGTTTCAGGTAAGAGCTATTGTGGCACACTTGCCGGGCTGATTGCATGAAAAAAGTGGTGAGTAAAGTGCAAGCCCATGGCTTTGCAGGTCGCAGAACGATAGGGGAGAAATGATGCGGATGGTTAAAAACCGGTTAAACGGACTTCCCGCAGTCAGACTCGGTCTCATCATCCTGGGCCTCCTGGCCTGGGTGAGTGCGGGCCTCGGGGCCGACCCCGGGCCTTTGCCGGCCCGGGACTGGAACCGGCGCAACCTGGAACGGATCAGGGTTCCCGCCGGCCACAGTCTGAGCTTCGCCGTCCTGGGAGACAACCGCAGCAACCCGGAGGTCTTTGGCCGGGTGCTCCGGCAACTGGACCGCGATCCCGGCCTGGCCTTCGCCCTTGATGTCGGGGATTTGGTGGAGCGGGGCACATCGGAGCAATTCGTCGATTTCTTCAAGCAAATCCAGCCTTACGGCCGGATGCCCTTCCTGACGGCGGTGGGCAATCACGACCTGGGAAAGAATCAGGACCTGACCCTCTACCGGGAGATTTTCGGCCCGGATTACTATGCCTTTCCGCTCAGAGACAACTATTTTATCGTCGTCAATGATGCGGCGCCTAACGGGGTCGGCGAGCCGCAGTGGCGCTGGCTGGAAGGGGAACTAAAAAAATCCCAGGCTTATAAAACCCGCCTGGTGTTTCTCCATACTCCCCTTTTTGACCCCCGGGGGGCTGAAAATCACCACTGCCTGCCGGAGGCCACCGGACGCCGTCTGGCCGCCCTTTTGCGCCAATATCACGTGACCCATATCTTTGCCGGTCATATCCACGGCTACTTTTCCGGCAACTGGGATGGCGTCCCCTATACCATCACCGCCGGGGCCGGGGCGCCCCTCTATGGGACCGATCCCCAACATTTTTTTTATCATTACCTCAAAGTCACCCTCCAAGGGGGTGAGGTTCACGTCGAGGTGCAGCGGCTCAAAGCGGCAGGGGGTCACTAGCCTGATGACCGAATCGACCTTTAGACCCACTCTGGCCCTGACCATGGGCGACCCGGTGGGGATTGGGCCCGAGATCATCGTCAAGGCCCTGGTTGACGCCCGGATTTACCAGGTGTGCCGGCCGCTGGTCATCGGCGATTTAAGCGCCCTGGAACGGGCCCGCCTGGCCCTGGACCCGGCCCTCAAAATCCAGGTGGCCGACCGCCCGGCGGCGGGGCGCTACCGGCTGGGGACCCTGGACCTCATGCCCGTGTCCCAGCTGGCGCCCCGAGACCTGGAGTACGGCCGCCCCACTCCGGCCTCCGGCGCGGCCATGGTCAGCTTCATCCTCACGGCGATTGATCTGGCCCTGGCGCACCGGGTGGGGGGCCTGGTCACCGCCCCCATCAGCAAGATCTCCATGAACCTCTCGGGGTATGCCTATCCGGGCCACACCGAGCTTCTGGCGGAAAAAACCGGGACCCCCGAGGTGGCCATGATGCTGGCCGGGGGGGAGTTCCGGGTGGTCCTGGCCACCATTCACTGCGCCCTGGCCGAGGTGCCCCGGCGGCTCACCCAGGCGGGGCTGGTGCGGCTTTTTCACCTCACCGCCCGGGCCCTGGACCGGGACTTCGGGCTGGCCGGCGTGCCCCTGGGGGTGGCGGCCCTTAACCCCCACGCCAGCGAAGACGGCATGTTCGGCCACGAAGAAGAGCAGATCATCATCCCGGCGGTCAAAGAGGCCCAGGCGGCCGGCCTGGCCGTGGAGGGTCCCTTCCCGGCCGACACCCTGTTCTGGCGCCACCACCAGGGGGAGTTCGCCGCCATCATCTGCATGTACCACGACCAGGGGCTCATCCCCCTGAAACTCCTGCACTTCATGGACGGGGTGAACGTGACGTTAGGGCTCCCCATCATCCGCACCAGCGTCGACCACGGCACCGCCTATAACCTAGCCGGGACCGGCAAGGCCTCGCCCGATTCCCTCAAGGCCGCGATCGTGATGGCCGCGGAGATGGCGAAGCGGCGGTTTGGGGAGAGATAGGAATATTTTGGGGGAAGGGGCCGGAGGTGGTGGGCTTCCAGCCCGTCTTTCCCGGCCGGCTTATACGGGTTGGATTCCCCAATTTTGATGAACTCGCAAAAAGTCATTTTTACCCCTCCCCAACCCTCCCCGCAAGCGGGGAGGGAGCTTTCCCCCCGCTTGCGGGGGGATTACGGGGGGGGGGAAGAATTAACTCAAATTTCCTAACAAGACAATTTTGAACTTTTTACGAAACCATCATAATTAACTGGACTATCTATATTAGCGGTTTTCGGCTAATTTTCCCGGACATCCCCGGGTCATTTTGCAAGAGGCTTATATAGATAATAAATCTCGTCTAATGGTCCCCTGGTCTCTCTGAAATTTCTAAATTGCGTTCAAAAACTTCTCCAAACTCTCCCGGTTCTCCACGTTATAAAAACTCTCGGCGGGTTCCTGGGGCAGGATCTTCTTTACCAGGCCCTTGAGGACATTTTTGGGTCCCACCTCCACCCAGGTATCCACCCCGGCGGCCTTCACGTTGAGGATGAGGTCGGCCCAGCGCACCGGGCTGGTGAGCTGGGCGCCCATGGCCGCCCGCAGGGCGCCCGGGTCCGTCTCGGTCCTCGCGGTGGCGTTGAGATAGAGGGGCAGCCGGGGGGCCCTAAAGTCCAGCTTCGCCATGCACGCGGCGAAATCTCGGGTGGCCTCCTCCATCAACGGCGAGTGCCAGGCCCCGGAGACCTTTAAAGGGATCACCCTGGCGCCTTCGGCTTTGGCCAGATTCCCCGCCCGGGCCACCATTTCCGGGGCGCCGGAAATTACCGTCTGCTCCGGGGTATTGAAGTTGGCCAGGGCAATGGGGCCTTCTTTGGTCAAGGGATGGACCAGCCCCTGCAGTTTCTCCGGGGTCAGGCCGATGACCGCGGCCATGGCGCCGGGATATTTCTCCGCCTCCCGGTGCATGAGGCGGCCGCGCTCGGCTACGGCGGCGATGGTATCATTGGCGCTCAGCACCCCGGCGGCGTAAAGGGCG
>PEWM01000149.1:0-6639 GCA_002779455.1 Deltaproteobacteria bacterium CG07_land_8_20_14_0_80_60_11 | reverse complement strand
ACCGCGGGCTGGAGATTCACCGTCAGGGTGAGTTCCTCCATGGGGCCGGTGAAGCAAAGCCTTTTTAAGGGCAGCCCGGTGGTTTCTTCCGCCAGGCCGAACAACTCCCGGGCGCCGGGGTCGGCTTCAAACAGGTCCTGGCCCATGCCCACGTACTGGGAGCCCTGGCCAGGGAATAAAAACGCCATGCGAGACATATTCACCTCAAAAAGGGGACCAGAATTGTATTCAGATACAATTCGTTAGAGCCAAATTGTATTTTATGATTTAAAAGTGCAATTCTATGACCATAAATTTCACTCAATTTTCATTAAATCCGGTTGAGTGTGGTTTATATATAAATTGGTAATCCGATTATTTCAATAAGTTATCAAAAAACATTTTGGTCGCGATACTGAAATAACCTTTGAAATTTGTCTATTTCAGACTTCACATCGGTTTTCGTCACCACCGCGGCGATGGCGCACACTACATCGGCGCCGGCCGCGATGACCGCCGGGGCGTTGGCCAGGGTGATGCCGCCGATGGCCACCAGGGGGAGGGACACCCGCCGGCGGATCTCGGCCAAAAGTTCCACCCCGGTGGGGGCGCCGGCGTCGGCCTTGGTGGCGGTGCTGAAGATGGGCGACACCCCCAGGTAATCCGCGCCCGCGGCCTGGGCCGCCAGGGCTTCGGCCACATTGTGGACCGTGACGCCGATGATTTTCTCCGGCCCCAGCAGACGGCGGGCCTCGGGGTAGGGCAGGTCCTCCTGGCCCAGATGCACTCCGTCGGCCCCCACCTCCAGGGCGAGATCCACCCGGTCGTTGACCAAAAACCGGATGTGGCGGCAGAGCTGGCGCAATTGCCGGGCCTCGGCCACCAGGTCCCGAGTACGGCCCTGCTTTTGCCGGTACTGTACCACCCGCACCCCGGCGGCCACCGCCGCGGCCACGTCGCTTAAGTTCCCGGCCCGGCTCAAGACCGCCCCGGTGATGAAATAGTATCCCTTCACCCGCTCACCCGCCGGCGTGCCGCCAGGGTTGGCTCGTCCAGGGCGTCCAGGCAGTCAAAGAGTTTCACCTTGAAGGCGCCGGGGCCCGGGGAGAGTTCGGCGGCAAGCTCCCCTGCAACATTAAAGCAGATCAGGCCCGCGGCCGCGGCCAGGGCCAGGTCCGGCTCCACGGCGGCAAAGGCGCCGATCACCGAAGCCGCCATGCAGCCGGTGCCCACCACCCGGGACATGAGGGGGTGGCCGTTTTTGACCACAAACCGCCGGCTGCCGTCAACCACCAGGTCTTCCGGGCCGGTGATGACCACCGTACACTTCCGCCTGAGGGCCAGGCTCAGGGCCACCTCCTCCAGGTCCAGCGCCACCGGGGCGGCGTCCACCCCCTTGGTCCGGACCGGGGCGCCGCTGATCCGGGCCATCTCCGAGGCGTTGCCCTTGATGAGGTCGATCCGCACTTCATCCAAAAGCTCAAAACACTTCCGGTCCCGCAAGGAGGTGGCCCCCGCCCCGCAAACGTCCAGGATCACCGGAATTCCCTCGGCGTTGGCGCTTTGGGCTGCCAGCTTCATGGCCTCCACCATTTCCATGGTCAGGGTGCCGATATTGAGGACCAGGGCGGCCGCGAGCCGGGCCATCTCCTCCACCTCTTCCCGGGCATGGGCCATGACCGGGGAGGCCCCCAGCACTTTGACCACCTGGGCGCAGTCGTAGATGGTGACCCAGTTGGTCAGGTGATGAACCACCGGGCTTTGCGTCCGGACTCTTTCCAGCAGGGTAAAGGCTTTGAGCTTGATGGTGGGCATTATCGGGTTCTGGTGAAATTTTCCTTTCACTATACAGTTTATGCTCCTGCCGGGCAAAAGCAAATAATCGCCGGGAAGAGGGAACCGGGGGGGAAGCCGCCCCGGTCCGGGCGCCGCCGGCCCGGTCAAAGCGGTTTCACGTTGGGAGCCCTTACTTGACAGAACTGCAAGGGTTAGATATTTTTAACACAAATTCGACTACAGAAAGGATCCACCATGGCACTGGACGAAGTTCTCATCACCCGGGCAATCATCGAGCGTTATACCGAGAAATTATTGGCAAATTTGGACCTGGACGTTGCCGTGGTGGGGGGCGGCGTCTCCGGGATGACGGCGGCCTGGCGCCTGGCCCAGCAGGGCCACCACGTGGCCATCTTCGAACGGAAGCTGAGCGTAGGCGGCGGCATGTGGGGCGGCGGCATGATGTTCAATGAAATCGTCATCCAGGAGGCGGCCAAACCCGTCCTGGACGAGTTGGGGATTCGCCTTAAGCCCATCTATGATCAGTATTACACCGCCGACGCGGTGGAGGCCGTCACCACCCTGGGTTCCCGGACGGTGAAGGCCGGGGCCACCGTGTTCAACTGCGTCAGCGTCGAAGACGTCATGGTCCGGGAGGATCGGGTCACCGGCCTGGTGATTGAGTGGACCGCGGTGGAGATGGCCCGCCTCCACGTGGACCCCCTGGTGATCCGGGCCAAATGTACCATCGACGCCACCGGCCACGACCTGGAGGTGGTGCATGTGCTCCTGCGGAAAAACCAGCCCATCACCCTGGCCACCCCCAGCGGCGGCATCGGCGGGGAGCGCTCCATGTGGTCGGAGGTGGGCGAAAAAGGCACCATCGAACACACCAAAGAGATTTATCCGGGCTTTTTCGTGGCCGGCATGGCGGCCACCGCCACCGCCGGCGTCAACCGCATGGGCGCGATTTTCGGAGGCATGATCCTGTCCGGGGTCAAGGTGGCCGACCTGATTCACCGGCGGCTGAGCTCGAAAGGGTAAGGTAGGAAATGGCGGGGCGGGCCTCCGTGCCCGCCGTTTCTCGAAGGAATCTCCCTGTGGAATACGAAGCCGTTATCGGGTTGGAGGTTCACGCCCATCTGCTCACCGCCAGCAAGATCTTCTGCGGCTGCGCCACCGCCTTCGGGGCCCCGCCCAACACCCAGGTCTGCGAGGTCTGCCTGGGGATGCCCGGGAGCCTGCCGGTCCTGAACCATAAAGCGGTGGAGTTCGCCCTGAAAATGGCCCTGGCCACCAACTGCCGGGTCAATCCCGAGTCGGTGTTCGCCCGGAAAAACTACTTTTATCCTGATCTTCCGAAGGGTTATCAGATCTCCCAGTACGAACTGCCCCTGGCGGAGCACGGGTTTCTTGACATCAAGGTCGAAGGTGTGGCCCGGCGCATCGGCATCACCCGCATTCATATGGAAGAAGATGCCGGCAAGCTGATCCACAGTGAGTCCCGGCCGGTGAGCTTCGTGGACTTTAACCGCACCGGGGTGCCGCTCATCGAAATCGTCAGCGAGCCTGACCTCCGCACCCCCGATGAGGCGGTGGAGTACCTCAAGGGCCTGCGCAATATCCTTTTATATTTAGAGATCTGCGACGGCAACATGGAGGAAGGCTCGCTCCGGTGCGACGCCAACATCTCCCTGCGCCCGGTGGGGCAAACCGGGTTAGGCGCCAGGGCCGAGCTCAAGAACATGAACTCCTTCCGGTTCGTCAAAGCGGCCCTGGAGTATGAGATCAAGCGGCAACGGGCGCTTTTAACCGCGGGGCGGGAAATCGTCCAGGAGACCCGCCTGTGGGATACGGCCGCCAACCAGACCGTGTCCATGCGGGGCAAGGAAGAGGCCCACGACTACCGCTACTTCCCCGACCCGGACTTAGTGCCCGTCAGGATCGAAGCCGGCTGGTTGGAATCCTTGCGGAAAAACCTGCCGGAGCTACCCGCGGCGGTGTGTATCCGTTTTCAGACCGAATACGGCCTGCCGGAATATGACGCCGAGGTGCTGACCTCGGATAAGACTCGGGCCGATAAATTCGAGGCCACGGTCAAGGGCTTCCCCCACCTCTCCCCCAAACAGGTGAGCAATTGGTTCCTGGATGATCCCACTTCAATGTCAACTATTACGCCTGCGGCCTCAGGAAGTTTGCTGACTTTAGTTGAAAAAGGCACGATCAGCCGCAATCAGGCTAAGGAAGTGTTGAAAGAAGTGATGGCCACCGGCAAAGACCCGGAAACCATCATCAAGGAAAAGGGCCTGGCCCAGATCAGCGACGCCTCTGCCCTGAAATCCCTGGCCCAGGAGATCATCAACGCCAATCCCCAGGAGGCGGCGGACTATCGGGCCGGCAAGACCAAGGTCATGGGTTTTTTCGTGGGCCAACTGATGAAACAGACCCGGGGCCAGGCCAACCCGCAGTTGGCTAACGAAATTTTTCAGCGGCTACTAAAATGAATTAGGAATTAAATTGTCGGGGCGGGTTTAAAACCCGCCCCGACACCCTCACCAGCCGGCGTTTTAACCGAAAACCGAAAACCGAAAACCGGAGTTTAAATGATCCCGTATTGCAGCATCTGTTGGGATGTGGATAAGGTCAAGCTGTTGGACCAGCGGCGTTTGCCCGCGGAAGAGCTCTATCTGGAGATCAAGGATTATCACGAGATCATCGGGGCCATCCGCACGTTAGCGATCCGGGGAGCCCCGGCCATCGGGGTGGCCGCGGCCATGGGCGCGGCTTTGGGAGCGTTGGACTTAGATACCCAGGACCCTGGCGAGTTCCAGGCGCGCTTTCAAACCATCTGCCGGGAAATCGCCCAGGCCCGGCCCACCGCGGTGAACCTCTTTTGGGCGTTGGCGCGCATGCAGCGGCTGGCCCAGGCCCACGCCGGCGAAACCGTGGCGGCCGTCAAAGCCCGGTTGGTGGCCGAAGCCCAGACCATGCTCAAGGAAGATGACACCACCAACCGCCGCCTAGCCCAGGCGGGACAGGTCCTGATCCGCGACGGCCAGCGGGTGCTCACCCACTGCAACACCGGGGCCCTGGCCACCGGCGCCTACGGCACCGCCCTCGGGGTATTGCGGGCCGCCTGGGAGGCGGGGAAGCGCTTTTCCGTGTGGGTGGACGAAACCCGGCCCCTCCTCCAGGGGGCGCGGCTCACCACCTGGGAGTTGGGCAAGCTGGGGATTCCCTACACCCTCATCCCCGACGGGGCCGCGGCCACCCTGATGCACCAGGGCAGGGTGGACCTGGTCATCCTCGGGGCGGACCGCATCGCCGCCAACGGCGACACCGCCAACAAGATCGGCACTTACAGCGTGGCGGTCCTGGCCCACCATCACGGCATCCCCTTTTACGTGGCGGCGCCCCTGTCCACCTTTGATTTTTCCATCCCCGACGGCGGCCACATCCCGGTGGAAGAGCGGGCCGCCGAGGAGGTGACCCATCTCTGGGGGCAGGCGGTGGCCCCGGCCGGGGCCCCGGCCCTGAATCTGGCCTTTGATGTCACCCCCAACGACTTGATTGCCGGGATTGTCACCGAGAAGGGCATCATGGAGCCGCCTTTCTCGTCCAGTTTAAAACCCTACCGTCAGACCCAGGAGTGAGGCGATGCGAACCGTATCCCGATTTCTACTGGTGGTGTTAATCGTGGCGCTGGCCCAGCCCGTTATGGCGGCCGGGCCTTACAACATCCGGTTGCCGGCCTCTCCCCAAGGCGTTGACCCCCAGGCCCTCACCCTGGTGGGGGCCATCCAGCATCACCGCATCAAGAAAGGCGACGATCTCCTGGACCTGGCCCGCCACTATGGCCTGGGCTATTCGGAGCTCGGGGTCCTGTACCGGCATTGGGACCCGTTCCTCCCCCCCGTGGGCGCCGAGATGACCGTTCCCACCCTGTGGATTGCGCCCAACAATCATGGCAACCAGATCATCGTCAACACCGGGGAAATGCGCCTGTACTACTTCATCAACAACAATACCCAAGTCTACACCTTCCCCATCGGCATGGGGGTGTTGGATTTCCGGACCCCCCAGGGGAAGTTTCGGGTAATTGAGAAGAAGGTGAACCCGGCCTGGCACATCCCCAAATCCTTGCAGGCCAAGTACGGCATGGCGGTGATGCCGCCGGGGGGAGAAAACCCCATGGGAGACTTTAAACTTACCCTGTCCTGGGGCGATTACGGCATCCACGGCACGGCTATGCCCCTGGGGGTGGGACGGCTGGTGAGCCACGGCTGCACCCGCATGTATCCGGAGCACATCAAACAGCTGTTCCCCCTAGTGCCGGTGGGCGCCTCGGTGGAGTATGTCTATGAGCCGGCCAAGCTCGGCTTCCGCCAGGGGCGCATCTTTCTCTCGGTGCACGAGGACGTGTACTTCAAAATCCGCTCCATGCTTCTGCACGTGCTCACCCTGCTGGAGCAGCGGAGCCTGGCGGACCAGGTGAACATGCGCAAGGTGATGCAGGCGGTGGAGGAGCAAAACGGCCTGCCGGTGGACGTCACCCGGGGAGCCGCCGGGGCCGGCGGCCTGGCCCTGAACGCCTCTTCCCGCTAGCGGGGAGCATTATTCTCTTACGTATTGCATCTTCTCAGGCTAAATTATGACCATGGGGGCCGCGACGCTGGCCCCCATTTCTCTTCCTAACGGCGCCTGCAGGGCCCGATCAATTTCCTAAACATTTTATCAAGGCCATTCGCAGCCCGCCCCCCTTTGCCCTGCGGAGCAACCCCCGCCCCCTCGCCGGGGGCAGGTCCCTGCCGCCGCCGGGCCAACGCCCGGCCGGTAATCAGGCTCTTCCTTACCGGCTTATCCACCGCCAGGTTTCCGGGTATG
>PEWM01000228.1 GCA_002779455.1 Deltaproteobacteria bacterium CG07_land_8_20_14_0_80_60_11 | reverse complement strand
CATACGCCTCATTTTCGGGTAAAGAGGTATGGATACACCGGGCTGCCTCAAAAGTATCGGCAATGAGGTTGCTCAGGGTGTTTTTCGGTCCTACCTCCACAAAGGTGCGCACCCCATAGCCATGCCACAGGGTTTCGACATTTTGCTGCCAATGGACCGGATTCTCCAGGTGATCCAGCAAGATCTGCCGGATGGCTTCGGGGTCATCCGGGTAAGGTTTCCGGGTAGTATTGGAGATCACCGGGATCTGGGGCGGATGGAGTTCGATGTCCGCCAGGAACTCTGCCATTTCCTCCCGGATCACGGCCATGATGGGGGAATGAAAGGCCATGCTCACCCGCAGTTGGGCATTCCAGTAGCCTTCTTGCTCCAGTTCGGCCTTGAGGCCCAGGACTGCATCGGTGCCGCCGCCCAGGACCACCTGCCGGGGTGAGTTGAAATTGGTGATATGGACGTTGCGGCGCGGGGCCAGCTTCTGCTGCAAAACCTCCCCGGGCAGGTCCACGGCGATCATGGCCCCGGGGTCCAGACTCAGACCCGCGGCCTTGTCCATGCACTGGGCCCGCTGGTTGGTGATGCGGAAGCCGTCTTGCCAGGAGAAGACCCCGGCCACGCACAGCGCCAGGATTTCCCCCATGCTGTGACCGGCCATGGCCACCGGCTTGACCCCAAGGGCGAGAAGCTGGCTCACCATGGCATATTCGAAAGCGAACAGGGCCGGCTGCTGCCAGCGGGTCTTTTGCAGGTCCTCGTCTTGGGAATTGAACATCAAATCCAGGAGGTCGAAGTCGGCCACCGCGGCGACGCGCTCTATCCACTGGCGGACCAGGGGGAAGGTCTCGTAAAGGTTCCGGCCCATCCCCGGATAATAGGTGCCCTGACCCGCAAAGACCAGGGCCAGGGGAGAAGGTGCGTCAGCCTCGGGAGCGGCGAAGATGCCCTGGCCGGCGAGGCCCCGCAGGGTTTTATCCGCCAGCGGGGCGGTGATGGGAGTAAGGGCCGCCACTTTCTCCCGAGCCGCGGTATCGTCTGCGGCCACCACCCCCAGTCGATGGGGAAGGTCTGAAATCTGGGTCCTCAGGAACGACACCCCTTCAATCACCGCCGCTGGCGCCGGCTCCTCCTGTACTTCCGGCCCGGCCGGGGGGCGCGAGGCATCCGAGACCAGCACCACCCCGGTGCCGTTGAGACATTCTTCTACGTGCACCACGAAATTAGCGCCGCCGAACCCGAAGGCATTTATCTGGAGCCGTCGGGGTTGATTCGCCGGTCGGGGCCAGGCTTCGGGTTGGGGAATTACCTGGAAGCCCCAGCGTTCCATGTCAATCTCGGCATCAGGGGTGCGATAGTTCAGGGTGGGGGGAAAGATGCCGTTTTGCAGGGCCATGACGCCCCGGACCAGGTTATTGATGCCCGAGGCCCCTAAACAGTGGCCGATCTGGGACTTGAAGGAGCTCAGCATCACCCGCCGGCCGTTGGAGTAAAAGCTCTTGAGGGCCCGGATTTCCTCCCGGTCCCCCTGTACGGTGGCGGTGGCGTGGCATTCCACCAGGTCCACCATTTCCGGGCCGTAATTGGCATCCTCAAAACCGGCGCGAATGGCGATCTGCTGGGTCTCGGCGACACTCTCCACCATACCCCGGTCGTTATTGCTGGCGCCGACCCCGGTAATGTAGGAGTAGACCTGGGCGCCGCGCTTTTGGGCCACCGATTCCCGCTCAATGACGATCATGCCGCCACTCTCCCCCAGGACAAACCCGTCCCGGGTGGAGTCGAAGGGGCGGCTGCTCTCCTCCGGGGGGCACGGTAAACCGGAGACTCCGGCCAGGGCCCCCAGGGCCGCAAACTCTAAAAAGTGAGCCGGGAAAAGGTTTTCCTCTCCGCCGCCCACCACCGCGGCGTCCAGGACCCCATTATTAATCATCTGGATGGCGGTGTAAATGGCCACCAGGCTGGTGGCGCAGGCGGCGGAGACCGAGTAACACGGTCCCATGAAGCCGAACTTGTTGCTGATGAAGCCTCCGGCGGTGCTGTTCAGCCGGCCCAGGAGCGTGGTGTCGTCCACGGTTATATAACCGGCCTTGATGTGCTTCTCCGCCTCCAGGGCCATTTCCGGGGTTAAGTGCAGCAGACCCTGCAGGGAATGAACGATCTTCCGGGCCGTCACGCCGATAAACAGGTCACCCAGGGTGCTGGCCGACTCCCCCGAATTCTGGGAGATGAGAATGCCGATACGCTCCCGGGGGATGTTGGAGTCCACGAGGCCCGCATCCTTGATAGCCTGGTTCGCCAGGTACAAAGTGAGCTTGGTGGCGTTGGACATGGTGCGGAAGTCATGGGGTGGGATGTTCAAATCCTTACGCGAGATATTGACATTCTGAAACGCCCCCACCTTGCAATACGTTTTCTCCTTGGCGCCGGGGCGAGGCTCGTAAAACATGCTGTGGTCCCACCGGGAGGCAGGTATCTCAATAATCCCGCTCTTCAAGGCCAGGACGTTTTCCCAGATCTCGCCGGGCGTGTTGCCCAGGGAATTAACCAGGGCCATGCCGGTAATGGCCACCCGCTCCCGCCCATTTTTGGTCTTCGAGCCAGACCGCACCGTTTTCCCCTTAGAGGAACTCAACTTCGTCACAACCTTCTTTTCAGGCCCTCCGGCCAATTCCTGGTGTAATTCACCAATAGTTGATACCCGGTTAATCATGCCCGCCACCGCGCCGCTCATGAATTGACCTTCCTTTAAACAAGTCTCTTCATCCATAGAGGAACCGGCGGCCTGATCCTTGCCCCGGGAAGCGATCAGCAAACTCCTGGCGCTGAGGGATTCCAGTTGCCGCCGAAAAGACGACTCATCTTCGTTGCCGGCCACAAACCTTCTTTCCAGGGCCAGAATGGCCTCCATCTTGGGAGTTTTGAGGGAGCGCACCCGCAAGCCGATGCTTTCGCCGGACAGGGCAGTCGCGCCCGGCGCGGCGTTAAGGATCACTTGTTGATAGAGCCGGCTCAAGGCGCCGGTGGACACGATTTCCCGGGTGGCCAGGTAGGCGGTGCCCATCTGGATGGCGTCCGCGCCTAGCATGGCGGCCCGCAGCGCGGTCTCGCGGTTGAAAATCCCTCCAGCCAGCACCAGGCGCCGGCCCTGGAAGAGTTCCGGTTCCCGCCGCTTTAACTCCAGAGCCATCTGATGCAGCGTCAGGGAGGAGTGCGCCCCCACGTGGCCGCCGGCCTCCTGCCCCTCCAGGACCAGCCAGCGCACCCCGCCTTCCAAGGCCAGGCGCAGCAGCCCTCCGTCGCCGGTAACATAGATTACCTCGATCCCCCTTTCTCTTAAGCGGACGGCGTAAGCCGGGTCGCCGGCGGCGATGGCTACGAAGGGGGGGCGAACTTCTTCAACCCAGGCCAGCTGTTCCTCGAGGTAGGGATTTTCGGCCAGGGCGATGAGGTTAACCGCGTAGGGCCGCGCTCCCATGAGGCTGCGGAGGCGACTGAAATCCGTTTCCAGCTGGCGGCGGTCCCTGAGGCCCAGGGCTACGGTGGGGAGGCCGCCGGCCTCGGCTACCGCCAGGGCGAACTCGGGCACATCGCTGATCCAGGTCATGGCCCCCTGGATAAAAGGATAGGTGGTGCCCAACTCCCGGGCCGCCGGGCTGTCAAGAAAACGCCGGGCCGTATCCTTCACGTTCCGTAAAAGCCTGGCCACCTCCGCCTGAAATCCTTGCATGGCCCCGGCGCTCCCGGCGCCGAAGCGCTCTCTGAACGCCTGGGCAAAAGCGGCTTCCGGACCCAAGGGGATCAGGCGCCGGCGGTCCAGGTCGCTTGAAAGGGCGGGCACCGCCACCTCAGCCACATGTTGGGCAAAGGCGCGGCGCTGGTCCGCGGTAATGGGGCCGTCGCTCAAAGAGCGGGCGTAACGTGCCAATTCTTTGACGGCGGGGAAATTGCCTTTATCAAAAATCCGGCAAAACACCCCCAGGGTTCCCCCGACCAGGCTGGTCTGCTCGGGACGCAACTTAGCGATTTGTTTACGCAACCTGTCGTCTATCTCCACCAGGTCAGTCTGCCAGTGGAGACTTTCAAAGACTATACCCTTGGCACCGGTAGCCAAAAAGGCCGCCGCCGCCTCGGGAGTGGCTACTCCACCCCAGATGACCACATCCACCTCACGGCCACTCTCCCGCAACATCTTTTGCGCGGTGGAGTACAGGACGCCGATGGTGTCGCCGCTCACAAACCCCGCGGCCTCGTTGCCTTTGAGGGCCACAGTCCTGACGGGGCCATGGCGCTGAATGAGGCGGTGGAGGAGGTCTAAATCGCTGATGACCGGCAGGCAAGCGCATCTATCCGAGAGCTGGTCCAGCCGATCGAGAAAAGCCTCAGGGGCGCCGGGAAAAAGGTCGGGGTGATATTCCACCCATAAGGTCTTGACCCCTGATTCCTCCAGGAAGACCTCTATCTCCGGCTCCATCAAGTCGTGGGCGGATATCTGCGCGGCGGTGGCGCCGGCCACTCGCAGGGGTGTCGCCATCTGGGCACACTGCCTGGCGCTCAGGTCAAATATGGCGCGGCTGGATGTTAAGCGCGCCACCTCCACTACCTTGTGGCTGACGTCCCGAGGCCCCCAAACGAACGCCAAGAACTGGTTCGCACCGGGAAGGTGCATTGTTGACTCCCCCATCAAGCCACCGTGCTCAGTGAAATGCCCAGTCCCCCAAACCGCCGGAGCCTCTGGTCCAAGTTCACCTAGTCAAAACTTTATCTCCTATTATAGAGAAAGCAGGCTAATTAGTCGAGATGATACGCCAACCCAGGGTTAGCTGACTGAAGACGGCGCTTTGGAACTTCTTACTTCAAGCCTAAATAATAGCAAAGGATTTTCAAAAAAGGCAATGATTTTTCTGGATTCCAGGCATTTAGCATCATCGCCCCTGGTTTGGTCGGCAATTCCTTTGAACCCCGATTTGGATAAAATAAGCTCATGCCGGGAGACGTTGCCATGCCCCTGGCCAGAGGGGGACAAGACGCTTTTCCGCCCCGGCGACCAGTCGAGATCGTCTGGCGGTGGTGGCGAGGTGAAGACCTGGAGTTGCTTTCCCGGACCCGGGGTGACCGCGGCCGGGCTCTCCCGGTGGCGGGACCAATCCCTCAGGGCGGGACGAGCGGGGTTGTAGAAACGTTCCCAGGATGGCGCGGCCTTACGATCATGCGGCGGCGCCAGACGCTGCGGGTAGCTGCTCTGCTTTTTTGCCGCCAGGATTTTTCGCGCCGGATTTCCCTCTGAGATTGGTTAGTATGATAATGGCACATTGCCTTGCGAGATTGACAGGGTTGGGGATTCAATTCATAATGGGCTTAAATTATTTGGTTTCCATGTCCCCCACGCCCCCTTTCCTGGGGCTCCTTTGGCTGGGGTCAGGAGAGGCCATCAAGAGGGTATGCCACCGTGGCCAGAGGATATCTGATGCAAAAAATCAAACTTCCCGATAGGCGCATTCTGATCATCATGGTCGTGGCGGTGGTTGCCGCCCTGGCTCTCACGGCCTACCTGCTGCGCGGCAGCGGGAAGTCGGCCGGGTTTAAGGCAGTCCAGGTGAAGCGGGGCGACCTGCAGGCGACGATCAGCGCTACGGGCACGGTGGAGCCGGAGGAAGTCGTCGATATCGGGGCCCAAGTCGCCGGCAGGATAGTGACCTTTGGCAAAGATAAGAGTGGCGGGGAGGTTGACTACGGCTCCGTCGTCGAGGCCGGGACGGTGCTGGCCCAGATTGACGACGCCCTTTACGCCGCGGATGCGGCCTCGGCCAAAGCCCAACTGGCTCAGGCCAAGGCCGCAGTCCAGAAGGCCCAAGCCGATCTGGGGCAAATGCAGGCCAAGCTCTTTCAGACCGAGCGCGACTGGGCGCGGGCCCAGAAGCTGGGACCATCGGACGCCCTGTCGCAAACCGACTACGACGCCTCTCGTTCAGCCTTTGAAGTTGCCAAGGCCAATCTCGCCGTTGGCAAAGCCGCCATAGTCCAGACGCAAGGCGCCGTGTCCCAGGCCGAAGCCACCTTGAAGCGGGCTCTGCAAAACCTGAATTACTGCACCATCGTCTCACCGGTCAAAGGGGTCATCATTGACCGGCGGGTCAACATCGGTCAGACGGTCGTGTCCAGCCTCAATGCTCCCAGCCTCTTTTTAATAGCCAAGGACCTGAATCGTCTCCAGGTTTGGGTCTCGGTCAACGAAGCGGATATCGGCCGGATCCAGCCGGGCCAGCCGGTCACCTTCACGGTAGATGCGCACCCCGGCGATGTCTTTCCCGGGAAGGTAGGCAAAATCCGGCTCAACGCCACCATGACGCAAAATGTGGTCACCTACACCGTGGAAGTTGATACCGATAATTCCGGCGGCAAACTGTTCCCCTATCTGACCGCGAACGTCAATTTTATTGTGGGCGAACGCCAGAATGTCCTGCTGGTCCCCAACGCCGCTTTGCGGTGGACTCCCCAGCCGGAGCAGGTAGTGGGAGAGTTCCGGGGGAGCCCCCAGAAGGCAAAGGGAACCCAGGCGCCAGCCCAGGTAAAGCCCGCAGCTAAGGCCGGCCAGGAGGAGAAGGCCCGCGGCCTCGTGTGGGTCCCCCAGGGAGCCCTGGTGCGTCCGGTCCAGGTGACCCTTGGCCTGAGCGACGGCAGCCTGACGGAAGTTTCGAACGCCGAACTCCAGGAAGAGACCCCCCTGGTGGTGGGCGAACAGGGAAGCCAGCCGGCCGGGCAACCTGCGTCTGGCGGCAGCCCCTTTACCCCGCAAATCTTCAAGAAGGCCGCCAATGATAAAAAGTAGTTTCGCGTCCGGATGAACATCCGGCTGTGAGAGTTGATAACGAGAGCCTCCATGGAATTTATCGAGCTGCGCGACTTATATAAAACCTATCACCTGGGTGAAATTGACGTGCCGGTGCTGAAAGGCATCTCGCTGACGGTTTCTCATGGCGAGTTTGTCGCCCTCATGGGCACCTCGGGTTCGGGCAAGACCACGCTCATGAACATCCTGGGGTGCCTCGACCGCCCTTCTTCCGGGGAATACTGGCTGGAGGGGCAGGATGTGGTGGCGCTGTCGGCCGATGAGTGGGCCCAACTCCGGAACCAGAAAATCGGCTTTGTCTTTCAGACTTTTAACCTGCTGCCCCGGACCAGCGCCCTGGAAAACGTGATCATGCCCCTGTCGTACACCGCGGAGCACCTCTCCGACCAGGAAGCTCGCCATCGGGCCGGAGACCTGCTGCAGCGCGTCGGCTTGGGGGAGCGCCTGGACCACGAACCCTCTCAACTCTCCGGCGGGCAGCAGCAGCGGGTGGCCATTGCCCGCGCCCTCATCAATAATCCCTCCATCCTGTTCGCGGATGAGCCCACCGGCAACCTCGACTCTAAGACCAGTGAGGAGGTCTTGGAACTCTTCCGGAAACTCAACGAAGAGGCACGGGTGACCATCATTCTGGTCACTCACGATGCCAACGTCGCCCGGTCCGCCAAACGGATCATCAGGATTACCGATGGGATGGTGGAGGCCGAAGAACCCCGAATTCAAAAGGCTCAGGGGGAGCAGGTTGGCGCATCTTCTCCGGCGGGCTCAGAAGTCGTGACCAAGCTGCGCTCAGGATTGGCCTGGCTGCGGCTCCAATGGATGGTGCGGACCGCGCTGCACGGCCTGCGGCGCAACGTCATGCGGGCTGCCCTGACCACGCTCGGCATCGTCATCGGCGTGGCCGCGGTCATCGCCATGATGGAGATCGGGCGCGGTTCTTCGAGCGCCATCCAGGCGACCATTGCCAGTATGGGGGCCAATAATCTGTTAGTCTTACCGGGTACGGCCTCCAGCGGCGGCGTCAGCTTCGGGGGCGGCAGCGCCATGACCCTCACCCCCCAGGACGCTGAGGCTATCCTGAACGAGAGCCCGGCGGTCAGAGGCGCGGTGCCGGTAGTCCGGGCCCGGACCCAGGTCATTTATGGCAACCGCAACTGGGTGCCCTCCTTTATTTATGGCACCACCCCCGCCTGGCTTGACGTTCGGGAATGGGGCCTGGCCGAAGGCGACATGTTCACGAATCGGGATGTCCGCAATGCCAGCAAGGTCTGCGTGTTGGGGCAGAGGCTGGTCCGGGAGCTTTTCCCAGGCGAGTCGCCTCTCGGCAAAGAAGTCCGGGTGAAGAACGTCTCCTTCCGGGTGATCGGGGTCCTCACCGCCAAAGGCGCCAACATGATGGGCATGGATCAGGACGACGTCCTGCTCGCCCCCTGGACGACAATTAAATTCAGGGTGACCGGTTCTTCCGCGACCACCGCCAACCAGAGCGCCGCCGGGTCCGGCGCCTCCACGACGGTGAACAGTCTCAACCAGATCTACCCTAATGCGCAAAACCAGCTCTATCCCATACCCTCGGCGACGCAGGCCGCCGACACCCCCCAACCGGTGCGCTTTATCAACGTGGATCAGATCCTGGCTGCGGGCCGCTCCACCCAGGAAATCCCGGCCGCCATCAAGCAAATCATCCAGATACTGCGGGAGCGGCACCGGATTGGCCCGGGGGAGCCGGATGACTTCAACATCCGGGATATGACCGAAATGACCAAGGCCCTGTCTTCCACCGGCGATATGATGACCAAGCTCTTGCTGGCGGTGGCCCTGATCTCCCTGTTGGTCGGGGGCGTCGGGATCATGAATATCATGCTGGTGTCGGTGACGGAGCGGACCCGGGAAATCGGCCTGCGCATGGCCGTAGGGGCCTGGTCCCGGGATATCCTGCAGCAATTTCTGGCGGAATCGGTGATTCTCTGTTTCTGCGGCGGGGTGGTGGGCATCCTGGTCGGCCGGGGGATTTCCATGTTAGTAAGAATCTTCCTGCGCTGGCCGACGGAGTTGTCCCTGAGCGCCATCGTCGCGGCCTTTGCGGTGTCCGTGACGGTGGGCATGGTGTTCGGCTTTTATCCGGCGTGGAAAGCCTCGCGTCTGGACCCGATTATCGCCCTTAGGTATGAATAGGGTCGATAACGGAGACGCCGCCATTCTGGTTTCCAAGTTCAACTTTAATCTGGTTCCCAAGTTCAACTTGGGAACCAGATTAAAAAGAACTATGCGCAGCCTGGAAAGGCTGCGCCACCAAGAGCAATAGGGCTATAAGCCAAGAAAATAGTATGCAGGAGAAAGAAAAAACTGCAAAAGCCGGTAGCACAGGCTTTCCAGCCTGTGCTCAAAAAGATGAGTTGTCCATTAATCGCCGAAATCTGCCTCATTGGCAATTGCCCGGCAGCACTTATTTTATTACTTTCCGTTTGAAATCAGGGATTATTACTGAGGATGAGAGAAGGATTGTGCTGGATGCTATGAAACACTTTCACCAGATAAGATATTGGGTGACAACGGCGGTGGTGATGCCGGATCATGCGCATGTAATATTGAACCCCGTTGTATTTAAATCAGAAATGGAATATCCGCTAAGTAAGATTTTGCAAGGCATTAAAGGTTATAGCGCCCGGTAAATCAATAAAGCCAGGGACAGTAAAGGCTCTTTATGGCAGGAAGAAAGTTTTGACCGTATTGTGAGAAATCATGATGAGTATCTGGAAAAATGGAATTATATCCGCAATAATCCTGTCAAAACCGGATTATGCCAGTCTCCTGAGGAATACCCATTTTTATGGGAACCAGGGGAACCTATAAAAGAGTGATGAGATCAATACGGCGCAGCCTGGAAAGGCTGTGCTACCAATTAAAGTGAATGTACCCATGTCTATAATGGCTGACGGCAACCCGAAACGTGGAAAACTTTTATTAATTGTAGGCCTGGCCCTTTGCCTGGTGGCCGGCTCAGGCTGCGCCGTAGGCCCTGATTACCACCCGCCGGAGACGAAGGTTCCCACCACCTGGGACGGCCAGAATGCCGTCACCCCGGCCCAGCCCAGCAAAACCACGATCGATCCGGTGACGTTGGTGGAATGGTGGAACGGCTTTAACGATCCGACCCTGTCCTCCCTGGTCGAAATGGCCGTGCGCGCCAACCTGGATGTGCGCCTGGCCGAGGCCCGCATTCGCCAGGCCCGGGCGGCCCGGGGGGTGGCGGGCGCGCCGCTCTGGCCCCAGGCGGATGCTTCGGCGCTTTACCAAAGGAGCCAGGGTTCCAGCGAAGTCATCGGCGGCGGGGCCATCGCCACCGCCGGGGCGCTCAAGAACTTGTGGCAGGCGGGTCTCGATGCCAGTTGGGAAATTGACATTTTCGGGGGGACGCGGCGCGGCATCGAGGCCGCCACCGCCGACCTCCGGGCCGCGGAGGAGGACCGCCGCGACGTCCTGATCACCCTGGTGGGCGACGTGGGGAGCAACTATATCAACCTGCGGGGATTTCAACAGCAGATCGACATTGCCCGGAAAAACCTGAAGGCGCAAAAGCACAATGCCGCAATCATCCAGAAGCGGTATGACGCCGGCTTTGTGGGCGGGTTGGATGTGGCCAACACCAGGGCGCAGGTAGCCACCACCGAAGCCACGATCCCGGTTTTCGAGTCCTCGGCCCGGGCGGCCATCTATAGCCTGGGGGTGCTGCTGGGGCGGGAACCGGCGGCCCTTACGCCAGACCTGGCCAAGGCAGCCCCGATTCCTCCCACCCCGCTGTCGATTCCCGTGGGCCTGCCCTCAGAGCTGCTGCGGCGCCGCCCGGACATCCGCCGGGCCGAAGCTCAGATCCACGCCGCCACGGCCCGCATCGGGGTGGCCACTGCCGACCTGTTCCCCAAGTTTAACCTGGCCGGGTCCTTTGGCGTGTCCGCCAGTGACGTAACCAGGTTGTCAAAATGGACCAGTAATTTCTGGTCCTGGGGCCCCAGCGTTACCTGGCCGATTTTTGCCGGCGGCCGCATCTACTGGAACATCAAAGTTCAGGATGCCCTCCAGGAGCAAGCGCTGCTCACGTATGAAAAGACCGTGCTCACCGCCTTGAAGGATGTGGAAACCGCGCTGGTGGCTTATGGCAAGCAACAGGAAACCCGCAAATCTCTAGCCGAGGCCGTGGTTAACAACCGCAAGGCCGTGGATCTCGCCATGACGCTTTATCTTGCCGGCAAGTCGGATTTCTTGAACGTCCTCATCGCCCAGCGCTCGCTGTTTACTACCGAAGATGCCCTGGCCCAAAGCACCCGCACCGTGGATACCAACCTGATCGCCCTCTACAAGGCGTTGGGCGGAGGCTGGGAAAAGGCGGGGCCATCACCCTGAGGGCGCGGCGGGGCTCTTGGGAGGCTGGTTCAACCCCAGACTCTTCACGGCGCCGTCCCGGCTGAAGGTCACGACAAGCTCCCGGGTGGTTTCGCCTAAAGAGGGGGTAACGGCTTTGACCACGGGCACAAAAGCGGTGGGGGTGGTTGCTTGACATTTTCGCAGATTGCCCCGCGTTTTGCACCCCCAGGATTGGCCCCGGCCATTTTTCCCGGCAAAAAAATCGTCTCGGACCCATAATACCAAGTTGCGCTCATAGAAGTAAGAAAAGCTTACGGTCTGTAGGGG
>PEWM01000087.1:6821-11726 GCA_002779455.1 Deltaproteobacteria bacterium CG07_land_8_20_14_0_80_60_11 | reverse complement strand
ACTCATCCAGGCGCTTGGCCGCCACCTGGCCTCCCCCCACCTCGCACATGAGCTGGGTGGCCCGCTCCAGGGCATGGATCACCCCGTCGGGGTCAACCCCCCGCTCGAACCGGTAGGACGCCTCGGTGCTGAGCCCCAGGCGCTTTCCGGTCCGGCGGATGGTGCGGGGATTGAAATAGGCGCTTTCCAGCAACACCTGGGTGGTGGAGGCGGTAACCTCCGAATCGAGCCCCCCCATGACCCCGGCCAGGGCCACGGGCCCCCCGGCATCGCAAATCAGCAGGGTTTCGGGATCAAGCGGGCGCTCGACGCCGTCCAGGGTGGTGAAACGGCGCTCGCTGCTCTTGGGCAGGCGCACCACGATTTCGCCGCCCCGGAGGCGCTCGAAGTCGAAGGCATGCAGGGGCTGGCCGAACTCCAGCAACACGTAGTTGGTGACATCCACCAGGTTGTTGATGGCCCTTAAGCCCGCTATTTGAAGGCGGCGGCGCATCCAGAAGGGCGAGGGCGCAACCGTCAGCCCGGTCATGAGACGGGCGGCATAACGGGGGCAGTGTACCGGGTCCAGGATGGTCACCCGGGCCTCAAGCCCGGGCCCCGCAACCTGCGCCGGGTTGACCTCCGGATGGCGCAGGGGTTGGTCCAACAACGCCGCCACCTCCCGGGCCAGACCCAGGACGCTCAGGCAGTCGGGCCGGTTGGCGGTGACGGCAATTTCCAGAACCGCGTCGGCCAGACCCAGGGCCGCGGCCAGATCCCGGCCCACCGGCAGATCCTGGGGAATCTCCATCAGCCCCACATGATCGGCAGATAACCCCAGCTCATCTTCCGCCAGGAGCATGCCTTCGGAGAGGACGCCCCGCAGCTTGGCGGCCTTGAGCCGGTGGCCGCCGGCCAGGATGGCCCCGGGGGGCGCAAAGGGGTAGAGAACCCCGGCTTGAACGTTGGGCGCGCCGCACACCACCCGGTAGGTCTGGCTGCCGGTGGTCACCTCCGCCACCTGCAACCGGTCCGCCTGGGGGTGGCGTTCCACGTTCAAGACTTTGCCCACGACCACCCCGGAAAATCCCGGGGTCACTTCCTCCAGGGCCTCGACTTCCAGGCCGGCCATGGTCAGTCGATCTGCCAGGGCCTGAGCCTCGACGGTGAGGTCCACAAAATCAGTGAGCCAGTTGAGAGACAATCGCATAATGGCTTAATTTAACCCCCCTGGCCGCAAAACTCAAGAACCTTGATGTCTCAAACCAGATTGCAGTCAAAGGGTGCACAGGCCTTCCAGCCTTTGCAGGCGCAGGCTAAATATTCATGACCGAAGAATTGGCCACCCGCAATAAGGAAAGCCCCTGTAGGGGCGGGTTTTAAACCCGCCCCTACGGTGGGACTTTCACACCAAAGGAAAAGGGACCACTTCCGGTCCCTTTTGAACCTCGCTTTGATAACCCGGACTTCAGGGCAAACGTAACCCTGCCACCGGGTTGACCAACCGATGCAGGCTTTCGGGTTAACGCTCTTTACGCCGAGGCTTTTTTGCGCCGGAAGCCATGTGCCCCCAAGCCTTTTTCTTTGGCCAGTTTACTCCGCTGTTCGGAGTATTCTTTGCAGACCAGGGGATACTTTTTGGGGTCAAGGCTGTACCGGCGGAAATACTCAGCCGGGGCCAGGTGATGGGCTTTGCGCAGATGAGCCTTGAGAGTCCGCATCTGCTTGCCGCATTCCAGACAGACGACATACTTTTCTTTGACGATTTCATCCAGCGGAATCGAGGGTTTCTTGACTACTTCCGCCTCCGGTTCTGGCTCGGCAATCACCTCGGGGGCCTCCAGCAGGGCCTCGCGGCTTTCAAGAGCGTTTAAAACATTATAAATTTCTTTAATCTCGTTTACTAATTCTTTAGGGGTGAGTTCGCTCATCGACGCGTGGGAAATTACAATCTGGGCCGTTAATTTGAGTGCCTCAGTCGCCATAACCATCATTCCTCTCCGAATCGTTTTTAATTGCTGCGTCTGGATTAATTTTGCTGCAATCTTTATAGATGGTTATATGTAAGTGTCATTTCTCTTGTCAAGAGATTTTTTGTCTAACTTAACTTTTTTTGTGTACCCTATCGATTTTTTCATTAATGAGCCGACCGCAAAATGGAATGGCGCAACTCAAGGTTTAGTTCCCCCGGCCATCTTATGTAATGCGACGGGGTCAACGATGGTTATCTTGCCCTTATCCACTTCTATTAAGCCCAAAATCTTAAATCGGGATAAAGTCCGGGACAATGTTTCGCTGATAGTACCCAGATAAGCGGCCAGCTGCGTTTTGGTGGTGGGCAATTCGCAGTGCAGCCCTGCGGCGATTTCGCCGTGCGTATGCTGGCATCTCTCCAAGATATACCGGGCCAGCCGGGCTGATACTTCTTTCAGAGAGACATCCTCCAGTTGTTTGGTCAGGTGCAACATCAAGCGGCTCGAGGTGGCCAGCATGTTGCGGGCCAGAACCGGGGAGGCGGCCAGATGCTGCAGAAACGGTTTCTTGGGAAAGAATAAGGTGTAGCAGTCCTCCAAGGCGATGGCCGTGGCCGGGTAAGGAATTTCTCCGAAAACCGCGGCCTCGGCGAAGGTTTCTCCCGGCCCCACCAGGCGGATAATGTATTCTTTGCCCTCGGGGGAACTCTTCAACAGTTTTATCTGGCCGGTGATGAGCAGATAAAACCCCTGGGCCTCTTTCCCCTCCACAAAGATGGTGGCGTGCCGGGGGAAAGTTTTCTTTACCGCCATGCGGGCCAGAGTCGAAAGATCGGCCCCGGTAATCCCGGAAAACAGATAAATGCGCCGTAAGATTTGCTCCTTGACACCCGTGTCTTCCCTGGCGGTGCGTTCCATTCCGGCCCCCCTGGTGGTGCTGGATAAAATTCTTCATTCATGCAGTTCAGGACTGCAGGTAGGCGCAGCATCCCTGGACCGCGCCATTGTAGGCCGAAACCAGCTTTCTGACAATGAGATTCCGTGCCGAACGAGAGGCGGCCGGGGGATTACGCCCTAAGCCCGCCTGTTCCGGACCACCCGCCGGTTCTTTGCAGTTGACGGGACAACGGCGCCTTTGGTAGATTGCTAACCGACAACCGCCCAGGGAGAGGCGCCCGCCCTGGTTGCATCTCAACCCCGGAAGGAGTGACCCATGATCCGACCCAAATGGACCGCGGCCATCTTGTTGATGAGCCTTGGCCTGACCTGGGGCTGCGGCTCCCAGGAGGCCAAAGAAATTCGCCTCGGCGTCAACGCCGAACTTACCGGCAGCAAGCCCACGGTGGGGGATTCGTGCCAGAAGGCCGCGGCCCTCCTGGCGGCCCAGGTCAACCAGGCCGGTGGTCTCAAGGTGGGCGGCCAGCAGTTTCCCCTAAAATTGATTGTGGAGGATAACGAAGACAAGGCCGAATCCGCAGCCGCGGCGGCTCAGAAGCTCATCAGCCAGAACAATGTCCTGGCGATTATCGGTCCCAACGCCTCGGGCAATGCCATCCCCGCCGCCCGGATCTGCGAAGATGCCGGCGTGATCATGATCAGTCCCTGGTCCACCAACCCCAAGACCACGGAAGGGAAGAAATTTGTCTTCCGGGCCTGTTTCATCGACGATTTCCAGGGCCAGGTGATGGCCAAGTTCGCCCGGGAAAACCTCCAGGCCCAGACCGCGGCGGTGCTCTATGACGTGGCCTCGGAGTACAACAAAGGCATTGCCGAGTTCTTCAAAAAATTCTTCGAGGCCGCCGGCGGCAAGGTGGTGGCCTTTGAGTCCTATACCAGGGACGACAAGGATTTCTCTTCCCAGCTCACCTTCATCAAGGCGGCCAACCCCGGGGTGCTGTTTCTCCCCAATTATTACAACGAAGTCCCCCTGCAGGTGCAGCAGGCCCGGCGGTTGGGAATCGCCTGCCCCATTATCGGCTCCGACTCCTGGGGCAGCGCCGAGCTCCTGCCCCTGGGCGGGGCCGGCCTGCAGGGCTGCTATTTCAGCACCCACTATGCGCCGGATATCGCCACGCCCACCGCCCAGAAGTTTATCCGGGATTATGAAGCCAAGTACGGCAAGAAGCCCGACGATGTGGCGGCGCTGACCTATGACGCCGGGCGCCTCTTGTGCGCCGCCATCTCCCAGGCCGGCGCCCTGGACCGGAAAAAGGTGCGGGACGCCCTGGCCTCGGTCCAGGAATTCCAGGGGGTAACCGGAGAGATGAAGTTCCAGGGGACCGGTGATCCGGTCAAGAGCGCCGTGATTCTCCAGATTAAGGATGGGAAATTTACTTACTTTTCCGCGGTGCAGCCTTAGATGATAGTTTTTGGTTTTTAGTTTTTAGTTTTTCGGGGAGGAATTTATGGCTAATGAAAGTGAAAATCTTTGAAGAAGTTACTCAACCAGGAAGAAACAGAGGTCTTGATGAATATAGAACATAAAATCAATCGGCGGCGCGGGCCTGTCGCCGGTGTCACCTTTGGTGATCTCCACCCTTGAAGCCCGGGAAATAAGCCCATGTTCCAGCTCCTGGCCCAAAACGCCCTGAACGCCCTGCAGTTGGGGAGCGTCTACGCCCTCATCGCCCTGGGCTACACCATGGTTTACGGCATCCTCACCATGATCAACTTCGCCCACGGGGACATCTTCATGGTGGGGACCTACCTCAGCCTGGCCGGGGCCGCCTTCCTGTTGGGCCTGCCGCTTAAATTGCCCCTGGTGGTAGTCTTTCTGGGGGCCATGACCTTCAGTATGCTGCTTACCGCGCTCTTGGGGGTGAGCATCGAACGCCTGGCCTACCGCCCGCTGCGCCAGGCCCCCCGGGTCTCGGCGGTCATCACCGCCCTGGGGGTGGGACTCTTCCTGGAAAATCTTACCCTGGGCATCCTGGGGCCGCAGCCCCGGCACTTT
>PEWM01000087.1:5983-6812 GCA_002779455.1 Deltaproteobacteria bacterium CG07_land_8_20_14_0_80_60_11 | reverse complement strand
ATCCCCATGGCCCGCTGGGAGGTGGCCGGTCTCACCCTCACGCCCTTGCAGGTCCTCATCATTGTGCTGGCCGCGGTGCTCATGGTCCTCTTGGACCTCCTGGTGCGGCGGACGCTCTTAGGCATGGCCATGCGGGCCATTTCCTACAACCGGCCCATCGTCCCCCTCATGGGCGTGCCGGTGGACCACGTCATTTCCCTGACCTTTGCCATCGGTTCCGCCATTGCCGCGGCCGGGGGGCTCCTGTACGGTCTGGCCTACCCGGTCTTGGACCCCTTGATGGGGGTGCGCATCGGCTGGTGGGCCTTCATCGCCGCGGTGGTGGGCGGTATCGGCAATATCCGCGGGGCCATGCTGGGCGGCTTCATCCTGGGCGCGGTGGAGGTCTTCACCCCGCTGGTGCTGCCGTCTTCCACCTACCGGGACTTCGTGGCCTTCTCCCTGCTCCTGGTGCTGCTGATCTTTAAACCCACCGGCATCCTGGGCCGGCCGGTGTTTGAGAGGGTGTAGCAGTTAGCAGTTAGTCATGTAGGGCGGGCACTGCCCGCCATTATCCGGCTAATCACCGGAAACGGCGGGCAGTGCCCGCCCTACATATCTATTCAAACAGGTAGACTTGATGTTACGACGTAACTGGCTAATCTGGCTGGGGGCCGCGGTGGTGCTGGCCCTGGCCTGGGGTTTGCCCGCCTCCGGGGCCCTCAACCCCTACGTGGTGCAGATCCTCATGTATGTGGGGATCAACATGATCCTGACGCTGAGCCTCAACCTGGTGAACGGCTACATGGGCGAATTCTCCGTGGGCCACGCCGGGTTCATGGGCATCGGC
>PEWM01000087.1:5663-5953 GCA_002779455.1 Deltaproteobacteria bacterium CG07_land_8_20_14_0_80_60_11 | reverse complement strand
GTGCTGCCCCCGGCCTGGGCGGTCCCGGCGTTCCCGGCGGTCCTCATCGTTGGCGGGGCGGCGGCGGCGGCGGCCGGGCTGGTGGTGGCCTACCCCTCCTTCCGCACCCGGGGGGATTACCTGGCCATCGTCACCCTCGCCTTCAACATGATCGTCAAGTCCGTCCTCGAAAACATCCCAGCCCTGGGCGGCCCCCGGGGTTATCTGGGCATGCCCCGCCTCACCACGCTTTTCTGGGTGGCCGCCTGGGTGATCCTGACCCTGTGGATCTTGCGCAACCTGGTCTATTC
>PEWM01000087.1:279-5642 GCA_002779455.1 Deltaproteobacteria bacterium CG07_land_8_20_14_0_80_60_11 | reverse complement strand
GGCTATCCGGGAAGACGAAGTGGCGGCGAATCTCACGTCCGTGGATACCCGGCGTCTCAAGCTGTACGCTTTTCTGATATCGGCCTTCTTCGCCGGGGTGGCCGGGGGGTTGTTCGCCCACCTGCTCCAGTTCATCAACCCCCGGAGCTTTTCCATCCTGAAATCCACCGACATGCTGGTCATGGTCTACCTGGGCGGGGTCGGCAGCCTGACGGGGTCGCTCCTGGGCGCCGCCATCTTCACGGTGCTCCTGGAACTACTCCGGCCCCTGGGCCTCTGGCGCTGGGTGGTGGGGCCGCTCATGCTGGTCTTGCTCATGATTTACCGGCCCCAGGGGCTCATGGGCTTTAAAGAGGCCGGTTTATTTAAGCCGGCGGCGCCGAATCCCGGGGGCGGGCGCCCGGCCCCCAGCCCCTTCCGGGGCCATTGACCGGCAGTTATGCAGCCACTCCTTACCATTACCGACCTGTCCCACAGTTTCGGCGGCCTCAAGGCCCTGACCGATTTTTCTCTGGAGATTTTCCCGGGGGAGCTGGTGGGGCTCATCGGGCCCAACGGTGCCGGCAAGACCACCGTGTTCAATCTCATCACCGGGGTCTTCCCTATCAGCGCCGGCCGGATCAGATTCCGGGGCGAGGACATCAGCGACTGGCGCAGCCACCGCATCACCGCCGCCGGGATTGCCCGGACCTTTCAGAATATCCGCCTGTTCAAGGAGTTGAGCGTCCTGGACAACGTCCGCCTGGGCGCCTTCGGCCAGCATCGCTATTCCTTGCTGGATGCCCTGCGGCGCAGCCGGCGTTTCAGCGCCGCGGAGCAGGAGGTGACCCGCCAGGCCTTTGAACTGCTGGAGCGGTTTAACCTCACCCACTATGCCCACACCCCGGCCCGGCACCTGGCTTACGGGGAGCAGCGGCGGGTTGAGATGGCCCGGGCCCTGATCAGCCGGCCCCAGCTCCTCCTGCTGGACGAGCCCGCCGCGGGCATGAACCAGTCGGAAACCGAGGACCTGATCCGGCGCATCCGCCAGCTTCAGGCCGGCTTCGCCCTGACCATCCTGTTGATCGAACACCAGATGCGGGTGGTGGTGAATCTCTGCCAGCGCCTCACCGTCCTGGATTTCGGCGAAACCATCGCGAGCGGCTCCCCCCAGGAAATCCAGCGCCACCCGGCGGTTTTGGAGGCTTACCTGGGCAAAGACGGCGAACTGTGGCGCGAAGCGCCGGAACCGGATGAGGTGACCCCATGAAGGATGACCTGAGCCGCCCGCCCCTTACCCCCCTGCTCGCCGTGGAAGGTTTGTGGGTTTCCTATGACCGCATCGACGCGGTCCGGGGGGTCTCGTTTGACGTCGGCGTTGGCGAAATCGTCACCCTCATCGGGGCCAACGGCGCCGGGAAGTCATCGGTTTTGCAGGCAATATCAGGGATGCTGCGGGTGGCCCGCGGCAGCATCACCCTGGCCGGCGAGGACCTCATGGGGGTGCCGGCCCACCTCCGGGTGGCCCGCGGCATCGCCCACGTCCCGGAGGGCCGGGGCATCTTCGGCAACCTGACGGTCATGGAGAATCTGCGCCTGGCGACCTACCGGCGCCGGGACCGCGAGATAGAGCGGGATCTGGAGGAGGTCTTTCAGCTGTTCCCCCGGTTGGGGGAGCGGCGGCGGCAGTGGGGCAATACGCTGTCCGGGGGCGAACAGCAGATGCTGGCGGTGGGCCGGGCCTTGATGAGCCGGGCCCGGCTCTTGCTGCTGGATGAACCCTCCATGGGCCTGGCGCCCCTGCTGGTCCGGGAAATCTTCCGGGTGATCCAACGCATCAACCAGCAGGGCGCCGCCATCCTCCTGGTGGAGCAAAACGCCCACCTGGCCCTGGAGGTGGCGCATCGCGCCTATATCCTGGAAACGGGAGAGATCGCCCTGAGCGGTCCGGCCCCGGAACTGCGGCGCCACCCCCAGGTCCTGGCGGCCTACCTGGGAGGGGCGTGAGGATCATTCCATAAAAATTTGAGATTTATAGAATGGCCGGGTAGATTATATTCGTTGCCAAAAGTTTTTTCTTATCCCCAATGGGCTTATCCTTACCCACAAATTTTTCTGACTGGTGGCACAGCCTTTCCAGGCTGTGCGAAAATCCTCGCACAGGCTAGAAAGCCTGTGCTACCAAAAACTTCCTCATATAAAGTTGCAATCAAAAAACTATGAATATTTATGTCATTCTGAACGGAGCGCAGCGGAGTGAAGAATCTCGGCGGCTTTAAAAGAGAGATTCTTGCTGCGCTCAGAATGACAAAAAATAGTCATTTGATTGCCAAGCGGTGCGCTCACCGTCCCGACGCTAATGAACTATCTAACCTTAACCACTGCCGGCGTCACCGCCCTTACGACGCCATCTTCTTGAACCGCTCGGTGCGGATTTTCTCGCCTTGGGATTCCGCCGGGCTCTGGCCCACCGAGGTCTTGACCCTGGCCAGGCGCTCGCTGGTGGGCGGGTGGGTCTTGAAGATGCCGCTGGAGGCGCCCTTGCCCTTGGCCTCCAGCGCGGTGAGGAGGGCCACCATGGCGGAGGGATCGTAGCCCGCCTTGGTCAATTCCGTCAGCGCCGCCGCGTCCGCGGTCTCTTCCGCCTGGCGGCTGTAGCCGTTGACCACGATGGTCTTGAAGACGTCGTCGATGGAGCCCTCGAACAGGCTCACCAGACCTGCGGCCACCGAGCCGCCGTACATGGTGACCGCTTCTTTCCCCATCGCGGTCCAGACTTCGGTCCAGCGGGCCTGGCTGATGGAGTTGATGCCGTCCTTGTTGGCCACGTGGCCCACCTCATGGGCCAGCACCGCCGCGAGCTGGTCTTCGCTGTTACAGGTCTGGATCAGCCCCCGGGTAATGAAGATGATTCCTCCGGGACAGGCAAAGGCGTTGACCTCCTGGGTATCCAGCACCGCGAAGTGATAACCCCGGAAGGGGTTAGGGCGGGAGGATTTCCGGGCCACGGTCTCCCCCACTTCGTTGACGTATTGGGTAAGCTTGGGGTTCTGGTCCAGTTTATACTTGCCGAGAATCCGGGCGGCCACCGCCCGGCCCACGTAGTATTCCTCGGAATCGGTGATGGGCCGGGCGGCCTCCGTGGCCTTGGACGCGCCCTTGTAGGCAATGGCGGCTATCGGCGCCACGGCCATGGCGGCGCAACCCCCTATCAGCAAGGGCGCCGCGGCCAACAAAACCAAACAGGCCAAGCGTCTCATGGTTTCAGGTCTCCTTCCTGGATAAAGGCCTGCAGGGTGGCGGAATCGACTCTGAGGCTCTCAATTCTGTCCACCTGGGCGAAATTCATCTCCGGGTGCTTGGCGCGATAGCCGGACTCCACCTCCGGCGTAAAGCCCTTACCGGCCAGCGCCACTTCGTCGCTGCTGGTCTGCTTCACCGGGGCGCCGGTTAACAGCCCGCCCAGACTGAATTTGGAGCTCGTTGCGGGCGGCGGAAAGGCCTGGCGGTTGAGCCAGCCGGTCTTCCCCTGGTACTCCACCTTGTACCAGTCGCCGGCCTGGCGCTCCACGTTCACCTCGGCCCCTTCGGGCACCGGGCCGACGGGCGGGCTGGCGAAGTCCGGGTCCGGATAGAGGGACTGGTTGGGTTGGGACACCTTCAGGACCTCGCCCCAACAGACTGCCGGCCCCAAGAGCACCAGCGCCAGCCCCAGGGCCAGGAGATACCTGGTAAATTTCGAGTAACCGACTAGCCGTCGCACATGAGCCTCCTCTTTTTAATACCGTTTCCGGTTTCCGGTTTCCGGTCAAAAACCATAAAAATTATAAGAGGTTATAGTTATAATTTGCCGCGTTTGAAAGCGAACTTGGTATAAGACCATCCCAAAATTCGTTACTTATCCGATGACCTATTCGGCGCTTTTCTCAACTTACTTGATTATCTTCGCGTGGAAAGACCACTAATGCAACCGCCGGCGGGCCAGGATCAGCCCCAGGCCGGCGATGATGACGCAGGCCCAGGCGAAGACGTCGCCGATCTTAGTGTAGAGGCTGCCGCCGGGGAGCCAGGCCAGATCCAGGGCGCGGGCCTCGGGGACGTTGATCTCCGAGGTCCACAGGAGACGGCCGGCGCCGTCGATGAAGGCGGAAATCCCGGTATTGGCGGCCCGGGCCAGGCAGACGTGGTGCTCCACCGCCCGGAGCACCGCCATGGACAGGTGCTGGTAGGCCGCCGCGGTCTTGCCGAACCAGGCGTCGTTGGTGATATTGACCAACAGGCGCGCCCCGTTGGCCACCTGGGCCCGGGACAGATAGGGAAAGATGGACTCGTAGCACACCAGGACCCCGATGGCGCCTTCGGGCAGGGACACGGTGGCCCCCACCGGCCCTTCGGCAAAGTCGCCCACCATGGGCACCATCTTGCCGATGAAGGGGAACCAGCGCCGCAGCGGCACGTACTCGCCGTAGGGCACCAGGTGGGCCTTGTCGTAGGCGCCGATGGTCTCACCCTGGGGGTTCAAGAGATACGCCCGGTTAAAATAGCGCTCGCCCGCGGTAGTCAGCTCCAAGGCGGGGCACCCGAACAACAGGTAAGCGCCGCTCTCTTTGGCGATCTTCTGGACTTCGGCCGCCAGGTCCGGGGTCCGCAGGTATAAGAAGGGCGCCGCGGTTTCGGGCCAGATGATGAGCCGGGCCCCCTGAACCCGCCGGGTCAGTTCCGCATAGCGGTTCAGGGTGGTCTGGACCATGCTCTTCTGCCATTTCTCCCCCTGCTTGATGTTGCCCTGGACCACCGCCACCCTGATTTTGGGGCTGGCGGCCGTAAGACGGTCCACTTCCCCCAGGCGATAAGAGCCATAGCCGATCCAGAGGGCCAGGATCAGGCAGACGGCCGCGGCCTGGCTGAACCGCGAGGCCTTCCCCCGGGGCGGGAACCAGAGGAGATAGAGGCTGACGTTCACCAGGACCACCAGGAAGGAGAGGCCATACACCCCGGTGATATCCGCGAGCTGGAGCAGCCGCGGGTACCGGTAGAGGCCGTTGCCCAACAACTCCCAGGGGAAGCCGCTGATGATGTAGGTTTGCCCCATCTCCAGGGCCACCCAGAGGACGGGCGCCCACCAGAGCCGACTGAGGCCCCGGGCGGCGCCCCAGGCCACCCCCAGCCCCCACACCGCGGTGTAGAGACATAAATACCCGGCCAGCAGCAGCAGGATGCCGATGGCGGCGATCAGGGGCAGCTTCCCGAAGACGTGGGTGACGTAAACGATCCAGTAGAGCAGCGCCACATAGTGGGCCAGACCAGAGGCCAGGCCCAGCCAGAAGGCCGCTTGCAGGGATTGGTCCCGGAGGGCCCAGAGGAGAGGCGTCAGGGCAAAGATC
>PEWM01000087.1:0-232 GCA_002779455.1 Deltaproteobacteria bacterium CG07_land_8_20_14_0_80_60_11 | reverse complement strand
AACCGAGGATCACGACGCGCATGTGCGGCTCCCGAGATCCCCGGTCCGTAAAACTCAGTTGAAGGTGTCGATCTCAGCCGACTCGTAGCTCGTCACTTCCATGCCGACGCAGATCTCGGACACGATCGGGGCAGCCCACTTCATGGTGTTTCTCCTCAGGCGATATCTTCACCGAGCGTCACGCGGATCCTAAGAGGACCCTAAGACACTGATGGCGCTCTCATTTCTGGCG
>PEWM01000074.1:251-2925 GCA_002779455.1 Deltaproteobacteria bacterium CG07_land_8_20_14_0_80_60_11 | reverse complement strand
TATATCGATCCCACCAAGTGCATCGCCTGCGGCCTGTGCGCCCAGAAGTGCCCCAAGAAGGTGCCGGACGGATTCAATCAGGGGCTGGTCCCGCGCAAGGCCGCGTACGTCCTCTATCCCCAGGCGGTGCCCCTGAAATACGCCATTGACTCCGCCGCCTGCCTCTACTTCAAGAAGGGGGGCAGGTGCAAGGCCTGCGAAAAATTCTGCCCCACCGGGGCGGTGGATTTTACCCAAACCGACCGCCCCCGGAACCTGCAGGTGGGCGCGGTGATCCTGGCCCCGGGCTTCAAACCTTACGATCCCTCGCAGTACGGCGCCTATCATTACGCCGCCCTCCCCAACGTCATCACCAGCATGGAGTTTGAGCGCATCTTGAGCGCCTCCGGCCCTTATCAGGGCCACCTGGTGCGGCCGTCGGACCACAAGGAGCCCCAAAAGATCGCCTGGCTGCAGTGCGTCGGCTCCCGGGACCTGAACCACTGCGACCACAGCCACTGTTCCGCGGTCTGCTGCATGTACGCCATTAAAGAGGCGGTCATCGCCAAAGAGCACAGCAAGAACGGCCTGGACGCCGCCATCTTCTTCATGGACATGCGCACCATGGGGAAGGATTTCGAGAAGTATTACTGGCGCGCCCGGGATGAGCAGGGGGTCAGATTCATCCGCTCCCGGGTGCACAGCGTCGATCCGGTCCCGGGCGCCGACGACCTCAGCATCCGTTATCTCGATGAAGGCGGCGCCCTGAGAGACGAGACCTTCGATATGCTGGTCTTGTCCGTGGGCCTGGAAGTGGCCCCGGACGTGCTGGAGATGGGCCGCACCCTGGGGATCGACTTCAACATCAATAAATTCGCCGAGACCTCCTCCTTCACGCCGGTGACCACCACCCGTCCCGGCATCTTCGTCTGCGGCGCCTTCCAGGGGCCCAAGGACATCCCTCAGTCGGTGATGGAGGCCTCGGCATCGGCCTCGGCGGCCGCCGAACTGCTGGCCGCCGCCCGTTTCTCCCTGGCCAAGAAGAAGCCTGAATTCGCCGAGCGGGATATTTCCCAGGAATCCCCCCGCATCGGCGTCTTCGTCTGCCACTGCGGCATCAACATCGCCGGGGTGATCGACGTGGCGGCGGTGCGGGATTACGCCGGGACTCTGCCTTTTGTGGAGCATGTGGAGAATAACCTTTTCACCTGTTCCCAGGACACTCAGGAGATCATCAAAGAGCGCATCAAGGAGCATAACCTGAACCGTATCGTGGTGGCCTCCTGCACCCCCAAGACCCATGAACCCCTGTTCCAGGAGACCATCAAGGAGGCCGGCCTCAACAAGTACCTCTTTGAGTTGGCCAATATCCGGGACCAGGGTTCCTGGGTGCACATGCATGAGCCCGAGCGGGCCACCCGGCGGGCCAAAGACCAGGTGCGCATGGCCGTGGCCAAGGTGGCCTTGCAGCAACCCCTAAAGGAGTTCACCCTGCCCATCACCAAAACCGGTCTGGTCATCGGCGGCGGCGCCGCGGGGCTGGAAGCGGCCCTGGGTATGGCTGACCAGGGGTTTAAGGTGCACCTGGTGGAGAAAAAGAGCTTCCTGGGCGGCCACGCCCTGAAACTCAACCATACCTGGAGAGGAGAGCCGGTTTTGCCCTACGTGGACGGCCTGGTGGCGCGGGTGACCGGCCATCCGCAGATTGAGATCCACCTTAACTCGGAAGTCACCGGCGTTCAGGGGTTTGTGGGCAATTTTACCAGCACCGTCACCACCGAGGGACGGGAAGCCATCGTGCCGCATGGCGCCGCGGTCATCGCCACGGGCGCTTACTCCTACAAGCCCTCGGAGTACCTGTATAAAGAGAATCCCCGGGTGATGCTGGCCCTGGAGATGGACCAGGCCCTCAGGGAGAAAAATCCCCTGGTTACCGAAGCCCGGTGCGCCGCCTTCATCCAGTGCGTGGGCTCCCGGGAACCGGAGCGCCCCTATTGCAGCCGGGTCTGCTGCACCCATTCCGTGGAGAGCGCCATCCGGCTCAAAGAGCTCAACCCGGACATGGACGTGTACATCCTCTACCGTGACCTCCGCACCTATGGTCTGAGAGAAAACCTCTACAAAGAGGCCCGGGAGAAAGGGGTCATCTTCATCCGCTTCCAGGTGGACGACAAGCCCCAGGTGGTCCAGACTGCGGACGGCGGCCTCCGGGTCATGGTCAAAGACCTCATCCTGGGCATCCCCATTACCATCCAGCCCGATGTCCTGACCCTGGCCAGCGCCATCGTCGTCAAGGAGCAGGAGAAGCTGGCCCAAATGTTCAAGGTGCCCTTGAACCACGAAGGCTTCTTCCTGGAGGCCCACATGAAGCTCCGGCCGGTGGATTTCGCCACCGAAGGCGTCTTTGTCGCCGGCCTGGCCCACTATCCCAAGCCCCTGGACGAGGCCATCGCCCAGGCCAAGGCCGCGGCGGCCCGGGCCGCGGTGGTCTTGAGCCAGGAGTCCATCAAGGCCGGGGGCGTGGTGGCTTCTATCGATCCGGCCCTGTGCTCCGGCTGCCAGGCCTGCGTAGGGGTCTGCCCCTTCGGGGCCATCGGCTACAAAGAACCGGAAGATGTCTGCGAGGTGAACCAGGCCCTGTGCAAGGGTTGCGGCACCTGCGCCGCTAACTGCCCGTCGGAGTGCATCACCCTGT
>PEWM01000074.1:0-197 GCA_002779455.1 Deltaproteobacteria bacterium CG07_land_8_20_14_0_80_60_11 | reverse complement strand
TGAAAGACGAGGCCGCGGGCTAAGTTTACGGGGCGGGGCGCTACCGCCTCTGCCATTATGAAGGCAATGTTGCGAGGATTCAACCAAAGGATGGAGAAATGAGCGACAGCACTTTCGAACCGAAAATCATTGGCTTTTTCTGTAACTGGTGCACTTACGCCGGGGCCGACCTGGCCGGCGTCAGCCGTCTCCAGTAT
>PEWM01000250.1 GCA_002779455.1 Deltaproteobacteria bacterium CG07_land_8_20_14_0_80_60_11 | reverse complement strand
ACCTTGGGCGGCGGCGGCGGCACGAAGGTGCTCCGGTCGCCACACGCGGCGCTTGCCATCAGGATCGCCAGGGTTATCATCGCGGCCCGGGCGCGGTTGCGCGGCCGTGGCGACGGTCTGCCTTGCCCCGCTCCGGTCCCGGCCTCTCCCCTTCTTTGCATGAATGACACCCTCATTTCGGCACCACTGCCTTGAAAAGTTTTTCCGCACAGGCTGGAAAGCCTGTGCTACCTGCCATTACCAATTTTGGCGCCTTCTCGTTCCCAAGCTTGGCTTGGGAACGCCATTGCCCGCCAAGCTTTGCTTGGTATTGGCTAGGTTCCAAGCTGAGCTTGGGTTCCACGCGGGTTCCCAAGTTCAACTTGGGAACCAGGACAATTCATCCCGCCCCTCGGCTATGCCCCCTTTACCAATCCGGGGCGCGAATCAGTCGGCGTTGACCCTCCGGGGCCGGCGCCACCGCCGCCGGGGCCAGCAGGCGGCCCCAATTGGTGCGCCTGGCCATGGTCTCTTTGATGGACTCCGGCACAAAATCCTGTCCTTCCCGAATCTCCCAGCCGCCCCCCAGGGCCCGGTAAATCCCCACCAGGTTGCGGGAGATGTCTCCCAGGGTAGTGGCCAGGTTGTCCTGCTCGCTCAACAGGGCCTGCTGGGCCGTCAGGACGGTAGTGAAGTCGGTGATTCCCTCCCGGTACTGGAGGACGGCCAGCTCCAGCGACCGCATCGCCGCGGTGGTGCTGTCGGATAGAAATCGAGCCCGTTCCTGGGCCTTCAGGAACGCCACCAAATTGTCCTCCACCTCCTGCTGGGCCTTGAGGACTGAGTTCTGATACGCAATGAGCGCCTCTTGGAAGCGGGCGTCCTGCACCCGCACCTGGTTGGTGAGGCGCCCGTAGTTAAAGAGGTTCCACTGGAAGGAGGGGCCAAACCCGGCGGCGCGGCTCTGCCACTGGAAAAGGTCGCCCATATAGAAATTGGCTACATCACTGGCCTGGAACCCCACCGTGCCGGTCAGGGAGAAGGCCGGGTAGAGGTCGGCCTTGGCCACCCCGATGCGGCTGCATTGGGCCACGGCCCGCAACTCGGCGCTGCGGATGTCCGGCCGCCGGCGCAACAGATCGGCGGGAATGCCCACCGCCACCTGGGGCGGGGGGGCGGGAATTTCCGACTTACCCTTCAACCGGTCCGCCAGGTTGGTCGGCGGCAGGCCCAGGAGCACGCACAGGGCATTTTTGACCTGGCGCACCTGGCTCTCCAGGGTGGGGATGGTCGCCTGGGTGTTAGCCAGAATGGTCTTGGCCTGTTGGACGTCCCGTTCTGAGGTGGCGCCGCCCAAAAACCGCGCCTCGGCGATCTGCAAGCTCTCGGTCTGGATGCGAACGTTTTCTCTGGCAATGGCCAGCCGTTTTTCCAGGGTGCGGATGGCAATGTAGCTGTTCGCGACATCCGCGGTGAGGCTGACCAGGACATTGTCATAATCGGCGATGGTCGCCTGTAGACTGGCATCGGCGGCCTGGATGCCCCGGCGGAATTTGCCCCAGAAGTCCAGTTCCCAACTGGCGTTCAGCCCCAACTGGGCCTGGTTAAAGGTAAATTGACTGGAAGTGGCGGCATCGGGTGAGCTTTCACTGAGACGGGTTCTAGTGAACGAGCCGGCGCCCTGTTGGGTTTGGGGATAGATGCCCCCGATGGCCACGCCCAGTTGGGCCCGGGCCGCAAGGACGCGCACCCCGGCAATCCGGAGCGTCAGGTTCTCCCGGTAGGCGGTGTCGATGAACTGGTTGAGGGCCGGGTCTTTGAAGGCCTGCCACCAGTCCTTGTAGTCTGCCGACGCGGTTTGGACCCGATGGTCACCGGTGTCCATCCAGGTCTGCTCCACCTGGGCCGGCGGGCGCACGTAGTCGGGCCCCACCATGGTGCAGCCCAGAACCAGCATGGCCAGGCCGGCGACCAGGCCAACCAGCCTGCTTACCCGGCTAGCGCTGCTCCAACCCCTCATAATTTCTGTGGCCGTTCGCAAAATTTAGCCGTTACTGCCTCTCTGGACCCACAAGGCTTTCTGTTCTTGAAAAGTTCTTTAAATTGGTGGCGCAGGCTTTCCAGCCTGTGCCAAGGAAGCAGGTTAGCCGTGCACAGCCTGGAAAGGCTGTGCCACCAGTCAATACCAGATTTTCATAATTTGCGGGTGGGCCAAAGGCCCATGAGCAACTGCCTCCCCCCAACTTTTGCCGCTCGGAGCCTGGCCGGCGGGCCGCCCGGGTAAAGGCTGGTTCAAGGGGGGCAATGCCGATGCGCCTTATTGTATGGTACCCTCGCCCAAAACTCCAAGTGAAAAACGGCGCGGCCGCCATGAATCTTTGCGTCGAAGAGGCGTTGACGTAAGCAGGATTAATCCTTATCTGATAAAAAGAAAAGGTTTACCTTGACAGTTATGATAATAGTTATTAATTAATAAAAATTACTATATAATTAACCAGCCAGCACCGACCCGGCCATCCTGGCAATCGATCCATCTTTTAGCCTGGCGGTGAGCCAGGCGGCCAACCTTTCCCTCCGGGGAACTTCAGCAGGGAGAATCATCATGGATCTGAAACCGTATTTTGAACAAACCAAGGGCCACGGGGTGCTGGCCACGGCCGACGCCTCCGGCCGGGTCAACCTGGCAATTTTTGCCCGGCCCCACGTCATGGAGGATAATACCGTGGCGTTCATCATGCCCCGCCGCCTGACCCATAACAACTTGCAGTCCAACCCCCAGGCGGCCTACCTGTTTCTGGAAGCGGGCCCCGGCTATAAGGGGAAAAGGCTCTATCTCACGAAAATCCGGGAGGAACAGGATACCGACCTCCTGTACGCCCTGCGCCGCCGGAGTTACCCGCCGGAACAGGAAAAACAGGAGGGTCCGCGCTTCCTGGTCTTCTTCCGGGTCGACCAGGTCTTGCCGGTGGTCGGCGCCGGCGACCTCGAGGGGAAATAAGGTTTCCGAGGAGTTGCCGGGGGAGGTCGATGGGGATCATTCGCCCCCAAAACCGACCTCCCCTCAAACCCCCCGGCAGAAAGGAGCCAGCATGACCACGTATCTGATCATCGGTAACGGCGTGGCGGGCAATGCCGCGGCGGAGAATATCCGGAAACATGACCCGGAAGGCAAAATTGTCGTCTTTTCCCGGGAGTCCTGGCCCTTCTACTATGTGCCGGCCCTGCCTTCGTTCCTGGCGGGGGACAAGGCGGTGGACCAGATCATCCTGCACCATCAAAGCTGGTACGACCAGCACCGCATCGACCTCTATCTGGACACCCGGGTGACGCAGATCGACGCCGCCCAGAAATTTGTGGAGACCGACAAGGGGGAGCGGTTCCCCTTCGACAAGCTCCTCCTGGCCACCGGCGGCAACTCCTTTGTCCCGCCGATTCCAGGGGCGGACTCCGCCGGGGTCTTCACTCTGCGGACCCTGGCCGATGCCGACCGGATCAGGCAGGCCGCGGCGGGAGCCCAGACCGCGGTGTTGATCGGCGGCGGCCTCCTGGGTCTCGAGGCCGGCAACGGTCTGCGTCAGATGGGCCTGAAGGTATTCGTGGTGGAGTTTTTTCCCCGGCTGCTGCCCCGCCAGATGGACGCGGCCGGCGCCGCCATCCTGGCGCGGCAGATGGGGGACATGGGCTTTACCTTTCACCTGGGGGCCAAGACCCAGGAGATCGCTCCCGGCCCGGATGGGCTGACGGTCAACCTCGAAGGCGGGGAGAAGCTCAAAGGCGACCTGGTGCTCATTTCCGCCGGGGTGCGGCCCGATCTCTCCCTGGCCCAGGCCCTGGGCTTGGACATCGACAAAGGCGTCAAGGTGGATGACGCCATGAAAACCTCCCGGGAGGGCATTTACGCCGCCGGGGACCTCATCGAGCACCGGGGGCGGTTTTACGGCATCTGGCCCGCCGCCATGGCGCAGGGCGCGGTGGCCGGCGCCGCCATGGCGGGACAGGCGGCGAAATACGAGGGCACCCTGCCGTCCAACGTCCTCAAGGTGGTGGGGATCGACCTAATGGCCGCCGGCGACATCGATGCCGACGGCAAGCTTTCAGCCGTCGTCCACACGGATTCGGCCAAAAAAACCTACCGCAAGTTGGTAATCCGGGATAATCTCCTGGTGGGGGCCATTCTCCTGGGCGATATCCGAGGCAGCGCTGAAATCCAGGCCGCCATCAACAAGAAAACGGACATCAGCCTTCTCAAAGGCGAACTGGCCCAGGCGGATTTTGACTTTAAACGCCTGAAGTAAGATTCGGCAAATTGCCGGCCTGGGGCCACAACCGCCCCACCGCCTGAATCAAAAGGAATTAACCACTCAAGAAAGGAGATGGTATGGAACTTCCCGTTTACGTCACCGTGGAGGAAGTGCAGCGGGTCTGCAAGGCACTGAACATCCGGGACTGGACCCAACTGGCGGATGCCAAGGTAATGGCTGAGGAGGCCCGGGTGATTCTGCAGGAGGTCAACACCGAGGGCATGCCTATCCCCCTGGTGGATTTCGTCATCGGCCTGGAAGTGGAACTGGAACACGGCACCCGCTTCCAGGATGCCAACGTCACCAATAATCACCCCATCCTGACGGGGAAGATCGTCCTGGCCCACCTCAAGGAGACCATGGACTATTACCAGCGCCTGGACGTGGCCGAACTGGAGGGCGATCTCCTCAAGGCCATGACGGCCAAAGATCTGGGCAAGGCCGCCCAAAAATACCGGAAGCTCCTCAAGGCCAAACTGGCCCTGGCTGAGGCGGAATTCCGGGAGATCCCGTAAGAACGGCATACCGTTAATACAAGTAATACAAGGGGTGGACCTGCGGGTGCGCTCCCCCAAGGGCGGACGCGCCGGTCCACCCCTACAGGGGGATGGGAGGGGAGCTCTAAGGGCACAGAGCGCGGTGCCCCAGGGCGGTTCGAGAAAAAAACGAAAAAATTCCCCCGGCCGGGCTAACCGTCCAGGGTCCGGTCCACTTCCTTGGCCAATTCGGCAATCCGTTTCTGAACCGTCTCCAGTTCCTGGGTCAGCATTTGGACCCGACACCTCAGGTCGGCCAGTTCCTCTTTCTGGGTAGCATACGACCTGGCAGCCGGGATATCCCACCACATGGCCGGGCCGTAGCCGGGGAACTCATACTCGCCCCCCAAGTGGCAATCTCTCCAACTCTTGCCGCGGCGGAGCCCGCGACCCCACGGCCCCATCCCGTTGAAACCTGGCATATCCACATCCTCCCGGAGTATGGAGTAATTAACAAGCATCGGGCCCTGACCCGGCCCGGTCTCCTGAGCTTTCATTATCGCACTTTTGTGCAAATAATATATTAATAGGTATCAATCCTATTTGTCAACGGCAGAACGATGTTTTATTATTACATTTTTTATCGTATGAGTCCCGGAAATTTGATACTACCATCATCCAACGGGCTGGCCCTGCCGGTATTTTCATGGGGTCTAATACCATGTTCTCTTTAAAATGAAACAAATCATCCAGATAACCTATTCATATCACCCGTCGGGGCGGGTTTCAAACCCGCCCCGGCGAAATGAACCCGGTCTAAACTGATTTGCTTGCCAGATACGTGGAAAATAGGATATAAGACATAAGATTTCATTAACAAGTTGGTACATGAGCCATGAGAAAGAACTTGCGGAGCAGGTTATTTGGAGCTAAGGGCTATCTTTGGCCGGTTCTCTTAGTCGGTGCGGTCATAGCGCTTTTCGGGTGTCAGGCCCGAGAGGCCCCGTTGAGCCCCGGGGCCGCTACTTTCAAGCAAGAATTGAAAAATTGCTTTGACAATCTCGGCGTCACCCTGATGGAGCCGGTCACCAAGCAGGACCTGGCGGGAATCAGGGCCGCCCTGGAGAAAGTCGAGTCCCCGGCGGCTAAGTTGTGCCGCTTGTGTCCTTTTGAAATCGGGGTCTTGAACCCGTCCGGCGAGACTCTGGCGGCATACCCGGTCAAAGGGGACGGCAAGGCGAAAAATTTCTCCAGTTATGACCTGGTGATCAAGGCCATCAGCAGCAAAAAGATTCAGCAGCAACGGTTCTTTCTGCAGGACGGCGCCAAACTCTATCTCATCTGCGCCCCTCTCATCCGCGAGGATAAGTTGATCGGCCTGGTCGCCATCGCCATCAGTTCCGAGGACGCGCAAAAGAGATGGGGGCTCACGGAAAAGGAGTTCCTGACCCTGGATTTTAATACCTGAGCGCCGCCCCACCGGATGCTTGAGAGTCACAAGATGGGTCCCGGTCAGGGTGACAGGTCCAGCACCTTTCCCCGCAAGCCAAGGAAAACGTTAGAGTGCCAGGGCACGGCCACACCATTCAGGTAAGCGGCGATCAAGGGCAACACGTCACCTTCACCGTGTCCGGCCGGGTCGCCCTGGATAACCTGGAATCCTTCATCTCCGAGACCCAGGCCCGCCTCCGGGAGATGATCCCCGCCAGCCTCACGGTGGACCTGGCCGGCGTCGAGTACCTGGACAGCGCCGGGGCCCTGGCCCTGATGGAACTGGAGAGCAGCGCCCGGGGCCGGGCGGTGACCTTTGAGTTCGCCAACCTCACCGGCAAGGCCCGGGGGATTATGGGGCTCATTGACCCGCAAGCCCTAATCATCCCGCCGCTCATCACCGATCGCCAGGTCGGCAATATCGTGGAACGGGTGGGTGAGGCGGCCCTTAAGGTCATCGACGACTACAAGCGGATGTTGATCTTCCTGGGGGAACTCCTGGGGGCATTGACCCACGCGCTCTTCCATCCCCGGGCGGTGCGCTGGCAGGACGTGGCCTTCTACATGAAGCGCGCCGGGGTGGACGGGCTGCCCATCGTGGGCCTCATCAGCCTCCTCCTCGGCCTCATCCTCGCCTTTATGTCGTCTCTCCAGCTCAAACAGTTCGGGGCCAATATTTATGTGGCCTCTCTGCTGGCCATCTCCATTGTCAAGGAACTGGGGCCTATCATGACCGCCATCCTGGTGGCCGGGCGGTCGGGATCGGCCTTTGCCGCGGAAATCGGCACCATGATGGTCAACGAGGAAGTGGACGCCCTCACCACCATGGGTTTCAGTCCCGTCCGGTTTCTGGCCGTCCCCAAGGTCCTGGCGACCATGATCGTGGTGCCCCTGCTCACCCTCTATGCCGACTTCTTCGGCATCCTGGGCGGCCTGATCGTGGGCATCGTGGGGTTGGACCTGACGGCCTACACCTACTTGAAGGAGACCCAGACCAGCCTGAGCCTGATGGATCTCATTACCAGCCTGATCAAAGCCGGGGTCTTTGCTGTGATCATCGCCGGGATCGGCTGCCAGCGGGGCTTTGAGGTCAGGGGCGGGGCCGAAGCGGTGGGCTCCGCCACCACTTCCGCGGTGGTAGCCGCGATGTTTCTGATTATTGTGGCGGATTCGGCCTTTGCCCTGGTCTTCCAGTATCTCCACATATAAGGTGAGAAAATGGCGCTCGAGCCCCTTTTCCGAATCCTCAAAGCTGACAGGGGCACTCATGGCAAACTCTTATGAAACATCGGAAACATCGGAAGCCCCGGTCATCGTCGTCGACCAGCTGACGGCCCGCTTCGGGGCCAATACCATCTTTGACCGGGTGAGCTTTCAGGTCAATCGCGGCGAAATCCTGGTGATCCTGGGAGGCAGCGGCTGCGGCAAGTCCACCATGCTGAAACACCTGATCGGCCTCTATAAACCCGCCGCCGGCCAGGTCCTGGTCAACGGCGTCAACATCAACACCGATGACGAGCGCCTCTTGCGCCGGGTGCGTATGGACCTCGGGGTGCTCTTTCAGTCCGGGGCGCTCTTCGGTTCCATGACCCTGTCGGAAAATGTGTCCTTGCCCATCCAGGAATACACCGACCTGGATTTGGCCACCATCGAACTCATCGTCAGGATGAAGCTGGGGCTGGTAGGCCTGGCGGGTTATGAAAACCACCTCCCCTCGGAGATCTCCGGGGGCATGCAGAAGCGAGCGGGGCTGGCCCGGGCTATGGCCCTGGACCCCACAATCCTGTTCTTCGATGAGCCTTCCGCCGGGCTGGATCCCATCACCTCGGTGGAACTGGACAACCTGATCAAGAGCATCAATGCCGGGATGGGAACCACCATGGTAATTGTCACCCATGAACTGGAGTCCATTTTCAGCATCGCCCATCGGGTGATCATGCTGGACAAGTCCGCCCGGGGCATCATTGCCGAAGGCGATCCCCGGGAGTTGAAGGACCACTCCACCGACCCCCGGGTACTGAACTTTTTCAATCGCCGGCCGCCCGCCGGACCCGCGCCTCGAGGAACGTAACATGGCCAGGCAAAAAACTAATCTGATCATCGGGCTCTTTGTGATCCTGGGCGTCCTCATGGGAGTCGTCGCCATCATCTGGGTGGGCGCCACCAGCTACTTTCAGAAGGGTGCGACCTACGTCAGCTATTTCGATGAGTCGGTGCAGGGCCTTCAGCTAAATTCCGCCGTCAAGTTCCGCGGCGTTGATGTGGGACTGGTGGAAAGTATCCGGGTGGCCCCCGACAACCGCAACATTGGCGTGGTGATGAAGATCAACATGCGGGATGACCTGCAAAAAAATGCCGTGGCGCAGCTTAAATCCGCGGGGATCACCGGCATCATGTTCGTGGAACTGGACCTCCGCAAACCCGATGAGCCGAACCTCTCTCCCCAGATCGACTTCCCGTCGGAGTATCCCATCATCGGGTCCCGCCCCTCCGAGATGCAGAGGCTCGTGGCCGGGGTCAACGAAATCGTGCAAAAGTTCAACCAGGTTGACGCCAAGGGCATCTCCGACCAGTTGATTGCCACCACCAAGGCCCTGGAAGAGTTGATCAAAGGCAAGCAGATAACCAGCATCCTGGCCCGGGTGGATGCCGCGGCCGGCAACCTGGACCGGCTCACCGCCCGGGCGGACAAGATCCTGGGCGAGGCCGGCCTGGATAAGACTATGGCTGAGGCCCGGGAGGCCATCAAAGGGGCACAGGCCATGCTCGCCACCGTCAATGACCAGGTCCTGGGCATGCAACTCCCGGCCACGCTGGGAAAAACCCGGGAACTCACTCGGGAACTACAGGCCACCAGCCAAAACCTGCGCCAGAGTTCGGAGACCCTGGAGATGTTGCTCCAGAGAATCTATGACCGGCCCTCGGACCTCTTGTTCGGCAAGCCCCCCAAGAAAAGGTGGAATGAATGAAGGCCATGACTGCCCCGATGTGCAAGCCCCTTTCCCCGGAGCGGCCCCGCCCGGGCCGATTGACGCTACGGCCCTGGCTCCTGGCTCCGCTGGCGGCCCTCCTGGTTGTTTTCCTCAGCGGCTGCGGCAAGCCCCCGGTGATGGTAAACCAGTACATCCTGGAATACCCGGCGCCGGTTACGGCCGGCAAGGCGAAGATCCCGGCGGCCGTCAAGGTGGAGCTATTCTCCGTGGCCCAGACCTTTAACACCAACGCCATGGTCTACCAGCCCCAACCTTTCCAGAGCCAGTCCTACAATTACAGCCGCTGGCGCGCCAATCCCGGCAACCTGGTCACCGACTACCTCATCCGGGATTTGCGGGAATCGGGCCTCTTCAAGGCCGTGTTCGGGCCGGACGGCGGCGAGAAGTCTCGGTTCAAGCTGGAGGGCGGCGTGGCGGAATTTCAGGAAGTCGATGCGGCCGACGGCTGGAAGGCGTCCCTGGCCCTGACCGTAACCCTTCTGGATACCACTCAGGAGGAACTCCCCCGGCGGGTGGTCTTTCAGAAAAACTACCGGGTCCTTGAGCCCCTGCTGGAGAAAACCCCCCAGGGATTGGCCCAGGGGATGAGCCGGGCCATGGAGCAGGTCTCGGCCCGGATCATCAACGACACCTGCGAGGCCGCCCGGACCCGAACCGCCGGCAAGTAGTACCTGCACCCTTGGCGGTCATCCCTGACCTGCTACGGACTAAAAATGTCCATCTGCATAAAGCCCTTTACGAACCTGAGAACTTCTGAGGGAAGTGGAAAATTGACGCCGTCTTGCCTTGCGAGATTCACGATCTCCTGCAGTCCGGGGCCGGCTCCGCCCACTGCTTTCCAGACTTTTTCCGTCATCTTCGCACTGATGTCTGTCCCCATTTAACTCAAGTTAGACAACTTTGCACTGGCCAGCCGGTTCAAGCTGATCCCGGCCTCGGCCGCCTTAAGGACAAGATCACGATGAACTTCGGGAGGAACCCGGACCATAAATTTGCCACTGTAGCGTCTAGAGGCAATGGGCTCGGGAGGCTCTTCCCCGTGTTCCCGCATATCATCGACTACGTCCGCCACTACCTGCCGTATGCCCTTTAAGGCTGCTTCGGGGGTGGGGGCCAGCCAGCTCAAACTAAGAAATTCCGCGCACAGGCCCACATACTCATGGTCATCCTCCGACCAGGTTACCCGGTAGGTGTAGCGATCATCTTTCAGTGCCATTTCCCGACTCCAATCTCTGACTTGGGCGCCAATATTGGTGCGTAAGACGCACCCTACGGGAAATATCACCCCCCGCCCTTATACTTCTCCCCCAAACGCCGCAGCTTCTCCACCTCCGCCGCAGGGAGAGGCGGCACCGGTCCCTGGAGTCGCGCCGCCAGGACTACCCGGGCGGTGTGTTCCAGCTTCTCCATTTTGTTGTACGCGTCCATCACATCTTGTCCCACCGTCATGGCGCCGTGCCGGGATAAGAGGATGGCGTCATATTCCTGGATGAGATCCCGAATGGCCTCGGGAACTTCTTCGGTGCCGGGGGTGGCATAGGGCGCGGTGGGAATCCCCCCGAGGGTAATCACCACCTCCGGCAAGATGGGTTCCAGCAAGTCGATCCCCGCCAGGGTGCAGGCCGTGGCGTAAGGCAGATGGGCGTGCACCACGGCCGCAACATCCGGGCGCAGCTTATAGGTCAACAGGTGCATCCGGATTTCGGAGGTGGGACTCCCCTCACCATTGAGCACCCTGCCCGCAAGGTCCACGGTGATCACCTGGTACGCCGCCATGTAGCCCTTGTGCACCCCGCTGGGGGTGATGAGCACCCGGTCTCCCAGGCGCACGCTGACATTGCCGTCGGTGGCGGCTAAATAATTTTTCCGGTGCAGCATCCCGCAGATGCGCACAATGTCCTCTTTCAACTGCTGCTGGGCGTTCATGATTGATCCTGAGGCAGTGCTGGCGGTTCAAAGGACCTTAGCCTGCGATGACCTCCCGGCCACCGGCGCACCTATTCGGCGGGTTCACGCATCACCCCCGCTTTAACCATCACTTTGCCCATCCCGTTTAGGGTCTCCCGGGACTTTTCACCCTGGGCCTGCCCGATTAGGGCGAACAAGGCGTCCAGAATGGCGATTTGACAGATTAGGGAGGCAACGGCCTCTTCAGGCAGGGTGACCTCCCGGGAGGCCGTGACCAGGACCGGGTTGGACATCCGGGCCAGGGGTGAAAGCGAATTGTTGGTGATACAGATGACCCTGGCCATTTTTTCCCGGGCTATCCCCGCCGTTTCCACGATTTCCCGGGTGGTTCCCAAGTTGGAGATGGCCAGCACCACGTCTTGCCGGGACAGCATGGAGGCCGCCATCAGCATCAGGTAGAAGTCAGTGCACATATAGGCCTTGAGGCCCAGCAGGAGAAAGCGGTTGCCGGCGTAGGTCACGGCGGGCCCGGAGCCGCCCACCCCGACCACCATGATCTGCCGGGCC
>PEWM01000151.1 GCA_002779455.1 Deltaproteobacteria bacterium CG07_land_8_20_14_0_80_60_11 | reverse complement strand
AGGATGTTGCCCCAGCTGGGGGTGGGGGGTTGCACCCCGAGCCCCAGGAAGCTCAGGGCGCTCTCGGTGAGGATGGCCCCGGCCACCCCCAGGGTGGCGGAGACCATCACCGGCGCCAGGGCGTTGGGCAGCATATGGCGCAGGATCAGGCGGGTGTCGCCGGCCCCCAGGGCCCGGGCCGCGGTGACGAATTCCCTCTCCCGCAAGGAGAGAAACTCCGCCCGGACCAGGCGGGCTACGCCTATCCAGCCGGTGAGGCCGATGACCGCCATGATGTTCCAGATGCTGGGCTCCAGCACCGCAATCACGGCCAGGATCAGGAAGAAGGCGGGAAAACAGAGCATCAGGTCCACCAGGCGCATGAGGCCCTGGTCCACCCAGCCGCCATAATACCCCGCCAGGGCCCCCACCAGAAGCCCGATGAGGGTGGCCAGGCCCACCGCCACGAATCCCACCTTGAGCGACACCCGGGAGCCAAAGATGATGCGGGAGAGGACGTCCCGGCCCAAGGTGTCCGTGCCCAGGTAGTGAGCCGGGCTGGGGGGCATGAGCACCTGCTTGAGGTCGATCTGGTTGGGGTCATAGGGCGCCAGCCAGGGGGCGAAGGCGGACACCACAAACAGCCCCAGGACCAGGCCCAGGCCGGTCATGGCCATGCGGTTCCGCTTCAGGCGCCCCCAAAATTCACGTTGTCTCATAGAAGATGGTTTTTGGTTTTTAGTTTTTGGTTTTTGGTAAAAAGCAATATGCAGCGATTATCGCCTCTGCCCTAACCTTGTGCAATGAATTACCTCCGGTGAATACTTCCGATTAATCGACCTCTCAGAAAGCTACGGTTTCCGGTCCAACCAAAAACCAAAAACCAAAAACTAAAAACCCCCCTCCTCACCCCGCCCGGATGCGGGGGTCCACCAGGGCGTAGCCTACGTCGGCCAGCATGTTGCCCATCAGGGTGAGCACCGCCCCGATGACCAGCTCCCCCATCACCAGGGGGTAGTCCCGGGCCATCACCGCCCCGTAGAACAACTGGCCCATGCCGGGGATGGCGAAGATGGACTCGAAGATAACGCTGCCGCCGATGAGGCCCGGCACGCTCAGCCCCAGGATGGTGATCACCGGCAGCAGGGCGTTTCTCAGCGCATGTTTGAAGATCACCACCCGCTCCGGCAGCCCCTTGGCCCGGGCCGTGGTGATGTAATCCTGGCGGATGACCTCCAGCATGTTGCTCCGCATGTACCGGGACATGCCGGCCAGCCCGCCGAAGGCGGCCACCAGTACCGGCAGGGTCACGTGGGCCCCCAGGTCCTGGGCCTTCCGCCAGAAGGAGAGTTGGCCGAAGTTGAGGGAGGTGAGGCCGGAGATGGGCAGCCAATCCAGGTAAACCCCGAAAAACATGATAAGGAGCAGGGCCAGCCAGAAGGTGGGCATGGCGAACCCGAAAAAAACGAACAGGGTGGTGGCCTGGTCAAACCAGGAATGAGCCCGGTAGGCGGCGATCACCCCGATGGGAATGGACAGGCCCAAGATGATGATCAGGCTCATGAAGTTGAGGCCCAGGGTGATGCCGATGCGCTCCTTGATTTTGTCCCACACCGGACGCCGGACCGGGGAGAAGGAGCGGCCGAAGTCCAGTTGGGCCAGCCGCGTGAGCCAGTCCCCGTATTGCACCATCAGGGGTTTGTCCAGCCCGTAGAGCTCCCGCAGGCGCTTCTGGGCCTCCAGGGAGGCCTTGGGATTGAGGGTGGTCTGCATGTCGGTGGGGGTGCCCGGGGCCAGGTGAATGACCGTGAAAGAGATCAGGGTGATCCCCAGGAGCATGGGAATCATCAGACCCAGACGTTTCAGGATATAGAGCCACATGGGTTTTAAGGTGAAGGACCTCGCGGCCCCGCTGACGCTAAATTAGCCTAATTGGGCCGGCGATGCAAGCGTGCGCCTTATACCAGGTTACCTTTGAAAAGAAAAAATAATCCGGATAACCTATTGCGATCACTCGTAGAAGCGGGTTTAAAACCCGCCCCTTGTACAAAACCAACCCGGTCTTGCCCACCCAAAACGGCCCGCCAGGGGCGCCTCGTCCGGGGGTAATAGCAGCCATGGGGGCGTGCCGGGGGTGGCCGCCTAAAGCCACCAGGTCCCCGTCTCTGACCAGGGCCGCGGCGCCTGCCAGGTCAGTCCAGACAGGTGGCATCGCGGTCTCCCGGTATGGGGTAGACCCCCAGGTGGGCCAGCAGGTTCAAAAGAATGCGGGCGGTGGCGCCCCAGACCACCTCCTGGCCGTTCTGCCAGTAGCACACCCGGGTGGTGCGCCCCTGGAAAACGTAGGGGCCGGAGCGCCAGCGCTCCGGGGCGTAAAACCCCGCCACCGGCAGGACCAGCAGGCGCTTGACCTCCCGGGGGCTGGGGTGGAAGTCGTAGGGGTGGGGAATGAGCCCCACGAAGGGGGTGATGTGGTAGCCGGTGATGGTGGCCACGGCGGGGAGGGTTCCCAGTACCTCCACCGCCTCGGGGGCCAGGCCGATCTCCTCTTCGCTTTCACGGAGGGCCGTGGCCAGGAGGTGAAGGTCCTCCGGGTCCCGGACCCCGCCCGGAAAGGCGATCTGGCCCCGGTGGTCCTTCACCAAAAGGGTGCGTTGGATGAACAGCACCTGGAGCGCCTCTGCCTGCACAAACAGGGGCGCCAGCACCCCGGCGGGTACCAGGCCCGGGGCCGGGGCCGGCGGGGCCGGCGAAAGGA
>PEWM01000252.1 GCA_002779455.1 Deltaproteobacteria bacterium CG07_land_8_20_14_0_80_60_11 | reverse complement strand
TCCGCCTCAACGAGTCTTTGGGGCATTCCGAGGTCATCAACCCCACGGGCGCTCCGGAAGACCAGATCCAGCCGGCCATCGACCAGTGTCCGGCCCAGTGCATCAGCTGGCAGGAGGCGGCGGACTGAGGTCCAGACACCTCATTCTCGCCCTACGGCCCTTTATGAATCAATACAAGTGGTTGCATTATCACAGTAAATCAATCATTATCGACCCGATTTGATAAGTCTTTGTTTTTGCTGATAGCTGATAGCTGACTGCTGATAGCTGACTGCTTACCATCTCCCTCCCTGCCGCAGTTAGTGTTATTTGCCGTAAATTATGGTAAAAAATATAGATAAGTTGCCAAGGATGACTCTGAGTTGACTGGAGCTACGTAAGCATGGCGGACACGCGTAAACTTTTCGGCACCGATGGCGTGCGGGGGGTAGCCAATGTCTACCCCATGACCGCCGAGGTGGCCCTGCAATTAGGCAGGGCCCTGGCCTACGTCATCAAGTTCGGTGCGGGCCGGCATCGCATCGTCGTGGGCAAAGACACCCGGGTCTCGGGCTATCTCCTGGAATACGCCACGGTGGCGGGCATCTGCTCCATGGGGGTGGACGCCTTGGTGCTGGGGCCGTTTCCCACCCCCGGGATTGCCTTTATCACCTCCTCCATGCGGGCCGACGCCGGGGTGGTCATTTCCGCCTCCCACAATCCCTACCAGGACAACGGCATCAAGTTCTTTTCCGGCAACGGCTTCAAGCTCCCCGACGAGTTGGAGGCCAGGATCGAGGTCCTGATGACCCAACCTGAGGTGGAGGGGGCCTGTCCCACCGCCACCGAAGTGGGCCAGGCCTTTCGCCTCGACGACGCCCGGGGACGCTACATATCGTTTCTGAAAAGCACCTTCCCCAAGGAAATGGAGCTGGACGGGCTGAAGATCGTGGTGGACTGCGCCCACGGGGCCACCTACCGGATCGCCCCGGAAATCTTCACCGAATTGGGGGCCGAGGTGATCCCCATGGGGGTCAGGCCCAACGGCAGGAACATCAATCACAAGTGCGGCGCCACCTCTCCGGAGACCATGGCCATCCTGGTAAAACGCCACGGGGCCGACCTGGGCATCGCCTTTGACGGGGACGGCGACCGCGTCATCATGGTGGACCATCGGGGCGAGATCGTGGACGGCGACCACATCCTGGGGATCTGCGCCCAGGATATGCTGGAACGGGAAAGCTTGCGGCGCAAAACCGTGGTGGGCACCGTCATGACCAACCTGGGCCTGGAACTGGCCTTGAAGGCCAGGGGCATTCGCCTCCTCCGGACCCCCGTGGGTGACCGCTACGTGGTGGAAGCCATGCTCAAGGGTGGCTATAATTTGGGGGGCGAGCAGTCCGGCCACTTGGTCTTCCTGAACTACACCACCACGGGGGACGGCATTCTCACGGCCCTCAGGCTGCTGAGCGTGATGCTCAGGAAAGACCAGCCGCTGGCTGAACTGGCCGCCTTCCTGCAGAAATGTCCCCAGATCCTCATCAACGTAGAGGTCAAGGAGAGAAAGGACCTGAAAACCCTGCCCCAGGCCCGCCATGCCATCCACGAGGCCGAGAAACGCCTGGGGGCCAGAGGCAGGCTGCTGGTGCGCTACTCCGGGACGGAGCCCAAACTGCGCGTCATGACCGAAGGCGAGGATGAGTCGCTAGTTCGGCAGGTGGCCCAGGATCTGGCCCAGGCGCTGAAGACCATGTTGAGCTGAGACGGAGGCACGCCCATGCTGCTGGTGATGGATGTGGGGAATACCAACACGGTGATCGGGGTCTATCAGGATGACCAAATCTTGAGCGACTGGCGTATCCGAACCGAGAAAGAAGCCACCGTGGACGAGTTCGGCATCCTGCTGCGAAATCTCTTTCAGGCCCAAAATCTGACCCTGGAACCAGGTACCGGCCTGATCATCTCCTGCGTCGTCCCCCCCATGAACAACACCCTGGAGGGTTTCGCCCAGCGTTATTTGAAGGTCCACCCCTTGTGGGTGGGCCCCGGGATCAAGACCGGCATGCCCATTCACTATGACAATCCCCGGGAAGTGGGGGCCGACCGCATCGTCAACGCGGTGGCGGCCTACGAGCAGGTCCACGGCGCCGTCGTGGTGGTGGATTTCGGCACCGCCACCACCTTTGACGTGGTGTCCCGCCAGGGCGAGTATCTGGGCGGGGTGATCGCCCCGGGAGTGATGATCTCGTGCGAGGCTCTCTTCCTCAAGGCCTCCAAGCTGCCCCGGGTGGAGATCTTCGCCAAGCCCAAGAGCATCATAGCCAAGGACACCATCAGCAGCATGAACGCCGGGATCATCTATGGCTATGTCGGCCTGGTGGACGGCATCGTCAGCCGCATCAAGGAGGCCCTGGGCGATAGGCCCCAGGTGATCGCCACCGGCGGCCTGGCCTGCCTCATCGCCTCGGAAACCAAGAGCATCGATACGGTGGACGATTACCTGACCCTGAAGGGCCTGAAGATCATCTACGACAGGAACCGCCCCCGCCGGGAAGAACGAGGTAAGGGGGGGGCGGCATGAACCAGCCGGAAACGGGGATTGCCCGCCGCTACCTTGAACAGACGCGCTATCACCGGCGAGCCATGGGGGAAAAATCCCTAACCTATCCCCGGGCCCCCCTCTACAAAGAGTATCCGGACGCAGCCCAGAGAGTCAGCCTGGACCCCGATAGCGTCCGCCGGGACGCCGACCTGTGGCAGTGCCTGGCGAAGCGGCGCTCCCAGCGCGACTATCTGGACCGGCCCCTGACCCAGGCGGAACTGGCCGCCCTGCTCTGGGCCACCCAAGGGATCACCGGGGCCATGGGCGGGTATCAGTTCAGGGCCTCACCTTCGGCCGGGGCCCTGTACCCCGTGGAAACCTACCTGGCGGTGCACCGCGTCGAAGGGGTGGCGGCGGGAATCTGGCATTTTCAGGTACTGGATTTTGCCCTGGAATTGGTGGCCGCCGGCGACTTCCGCCAGCCCCTGGCGGCCGCCGGACTCTCCCAGAGCTTCCTGGGAGAGGCGGGGGCGGTGTTTATCTGGACCGGGGTGCTGAACCGGGCCAGGTGGAAATACCGGGAGCGAGCCGTGCGCTACCTGTTCCTGGACGCCGGCCACATCTGCGGCAATCTCATGCTGGCCGCCACGGCCCTGGGTTTAGGGGTCTGCCCGGTAGGGGCCTTCTTCGACGAGGAAGTGGAGGGCATCGTCGGCGTGGACCAGAAAGAAGAGGTGGCCCTGTATCTGGCCTCCGTGGGGCCGCGGGCGTGAGGGGCACAGGATTCTTCGGGGAAAACCCGGCACCATGAATTCTGATCCCGAGTTGAGTTCAAGAATGAACGAATTAAATGTCGGGGCGCACCCGTGTGTGCGCCCTCTTGAGGGACACGCAGGTCCCTCTACAAAAATCGTCCGCTGATCGCCAAATGGTATGAGGCGGGGTCCTGGGGCGCCCAACCCGGCCCTCCCCGCCGCGGAATTTTTTCTTGAGTTAACAATTTGCCCATGGAGGAGAATTTATGAAGCAGTGGCTAGTTATAATGCTGGTAATGATTGGCCTGGCCCTTAGCGCCGGCGCCCAGGGGGTCGCCGACAGCGGCTCCGACAAGGTTAGGGCGGCGAATTTGCGGGCGGCCCAGGATTATTATAAATCCGGGCTCATTCTGGCGGGAGAAGGCCGGGAGGCCGAAGCCGCCAAAGCCTTTCGCCAGGCGCTCGGCATCAGGCCGGATTGGGCTGAGGTCCACAGCTTGCTGGGCAGCACCCTGGCCCGGGCCGGCAACTTCGCCGAGGCGGAAGCCGAACTGCGTAAGGCCGTCACCCTGAAGCCCGACTACGCCGAAGGCTGGAATTTTCTGGGAGAATTCCTCAAGGAGCGGGGCAAGAAGCAAGAAGCCCAGGAGGCCTTTAAGAAGGCCCAGCAATACGCCCGTTGACCAGGGCCGCGGGCCGGCCGGCAGGGAAGGGTGGGGCTGGGGAATCTTTTGGCCGCGGCGGTTTCACCTAATGTGGGACAGCCGCCCTCGGCTGTCCATGGGCAGGCGAGGGCGCCTGCCCTACACGCTCATATAAAGGCGAATGTATACTTCGCAAACCCAATTATTCTTCTTCTCGGTAGGGAAGTTTTTTGGGAGTTAAAGAAACTCCTGCTACGGGGGATTTTTTGTAAGTTATATTAACTTGTTGAGAAGGTGGGTAGTCAATGCGTTTGCCAGACAAAAGGTCTTCAATGGTTAAAATTTGTATTTTAGGGTGTTTACCCCAAGGAGAAACATAAAACCCTCCGGTTGCAGCCTCATGCCGCATTGGTTTAGTCGGGTCTTCCATACAAATCAATACTCCGATTGCTGCCTGTTCCCGCTCAACAACTCCGCGTAAATCCCTAAGATATTCTGGTTTGAGTTTGCCAGATTTTACAGAAATTATAATTTCCTGAGTGTCCCTAGTTTTGGGGTCAATATGAAACAAAAGGCGCCCATCAATTCCTTTGTCTGCCCCTTTCTTTTGTTCCGCTTTCCTTGCACCTACCAATCCTAAAGACCACCATTGAAATTGATAGGGGTCTGACTCGGCTAAGGTTTTGGCCTCTGTTAAAGAAACTGGTTCACCTATGACAGAATATGAAACCTTACTGCCAAAAGCCCTCTGCAATCTGTCTTTGATAAGTGCAATGGCTAAGTGAGTAATATCTATTCCAATCCACCGCCTTTTGAGTTTTTCGGCCACTGCGACGGCTGTACCGCAACCACAAAAGGGATCAAGGATTAAATCTCCTTTATTACTACTTCCCTTTATTATGCGTTCCAATAAATCTTCGGGTTTTTGGGTGGGATATCCAAGTCTCTGAGGGTTTGCGCCAATTATTAGATTTATATCCCAATAATCTGGCATTATTGCCCCAGGAGACTCTTCCTCTGTTGCATAGCGATTATATGGGTCCTTTCCTCCTCTCTTCTTTGTTCCCCATCTCTTTAACGTGCTTTCAGAAGGCTTAACATACTGGACATTAAATTTGTTCCCAGTTTCTTTTGAATAAAACAATATTACGTCATGACTACGAGGGTAATAACACCCACTACGACCAAATTTTCGATATGTCCAAATTATTTCATTTCTGAAATTACCCGGCCCCATTACTGCATCCATAAGTATTTTTAAATAGTGGCTTGCAGTAGGATCACAATGAAGGAAAATACTTCCCGTAGCTTTTAATACTCTATTTAACTCAACTAATCGCGGTGCCATCATTGATAAATAAGCAAGCATATCGTTTTTATCTAAAATTTTATCAAACCCCTGCATTGTCTTAGAAACTCTTTCTGGCCCTTTCTCTATAATATCGTGATAAGCTGCTGCAGATTCCTCTGTCCATTCCCAAGTATCTTCAAAAGCCTTTACTTGAGCCTTTGATTTAGATCCATTTTTCTCAGCAAAAAGAATATTATAATCTTGATTACTTTTAAATGGTGGGTCTAAATAGATTAAATCAATACTCTCGTCTTTTATATGACGACGTAATATATCTAGATTATCGCCATAATAAAGGATATTTTTAGACATATTATTTATCTTTCTTCCTAACCTTGATTTCTGATTATTTATCGGGCGGGGTTTCGAGAAGGCGTTTTATCCCATGCCGCGCCTCCCCTTGATTCACCGCCTGATCAGTCCGTCTCCCCGGCTGGACTTAGGGGGAGTGAGGAAACGATCCCGTTCACTGAAGATGCAGCCGCAATATTGCTGCTTGTAGAGGCCCATCTTATTTGACTCCGCCCTGCCTGCCGCCCACCCTTGGCGAAAGTCAACGTAATAAAAGGGCACTCCCACCTCCTGCACCACCTGTTGGGCCAACTCCCGGATCATCTCATGGTTCTGAAATTTGCTATAGAGGAGGGTGGAGGTGAAGGCGTCGAACTTGCCGCCCTTGGCCACCCGGGCCGTGGCCTTGAGCCTCAGGTAGTAACAGAACCGGCACCGATCCTGCTCCCGGAAGACGATCATCCGCAAAAACTCTTCCAGGTTATAACTGCGGTCCCAGATAATGGGGAGCCGGGTTTTGGCCGCAAAATCTTCCAGGGTGGCCATCCGGCGGGCGAATTCCTGATACGGGTGAATGTTGGGATTGTAAAAAAAGCCCCGCACCTGGTGCCCCGAGGCGGACAGGTTGTCCGCCGGATAAACCGCACAAGGGGCGCAGCAGATGTGGAGCAGGATCTTCATGGTTCAGCCGCTCTACCCCATCAAGGTCTTGGCCGCCTGTCCCAGTTCCCCGATATTGGCCACCACGGTCACCCCGGCCTGGGCGAGGGCGGCCATCTTGTCGGAGGCCTTGCCGCTGCCGCCGGAGATGATGGCCCCGGCATGGCCCATGCGTTTGCCCGGGGGCGCGGTCTGCCCCGCAATGAAGCTCACCACCGGCTTGGACACGTGCCGGGAGATGAAGGCCGCGGCCTCTTCCTCGGCGGCGCCGCCGATCTCGCCGATGAGCACGATACCCTCGGTCTGGGGGTCGGCCTCAAAGAGTTGCAGCATATCGATGAAGTTGGTGCCGATAATCGGGTCGCCGCCGATGCCCACGCAGGTGCTCTGGCCGATCCCCAGCCGGGTGAGCTGATGCACCGCTTCGTAGGTCAGGGTGCCGCTGCGGGAGACCAGGCCCATGGGGCCGGGCCGGTGGATGTGGCCGGGCATGATGCCCACCTTGGCCTGGCCCGGGGAGATGATGCCCGGGCAGTTGGGGCCGATGAGGCGGCAGCCCGAATCCCTCAGCCCGGCCATCACCCGCACCATATCCAGGGTGGGGATGCCCTCGGTGATGCACACCGCCACCTTGACGCCCGCCGCGCCGGACTCTAAAATGGCGTCGGCGGCAAAGGCCGGGGGCACGAAGATCAGGGAGGTGTTGGCCCCCGTGGCGGCCACCGCCTGAGCCACGGTGTTGAACACCGGGACCTCGTCCACCTTCTGGCCGCCTTTGCCCGGGGTCACCCCCGCCACCACCTTGGTGCCGTATTCAGCGCAGGCCCGGGCATGGAACGACCCTTCCTTGCCGGTTATCCCCTGCACCACCACTCTTGTGTCGTTATTAACCAGAACGCTCATATTTTACCTTTCATCCGCATAATTTCACTTTGACCGGAAAATCTCGTTGCCTACCAGATTGCAGTCAAAGGGCGCCGCAGGCTTTCCAGCCTGTGCAGGCGCAGGCTAAAGCCTGCGGCTACAGAAAATAGCCGTTTGAGCATAACTCATTATCAGGCGGTCATAAATGACCGGAACCAATTCTCCAGGGCGCCGGTCCCGACCGCAACGGCCTAACCCCAGGAACGTTTTGAGTTTCGCATATCTCCGAAAATTGGTCAATTTTTATCTAGACCCCGTCAGGGCGCCGCCCCCGGCCCCGGCTGGACCGTCCACCGCCGCCCAGGCGCCAGCGCCGCCCACCTGGGAGCGTTGGCCAGGACGTCGCACCGCAGGATGCCGCCGAAGATATTGATGAGCACCCCCTTGACATTGGGGTCGCCCAGGATGATGCGGAAGCCTTTGGCCACCATTTCGGCGGAGGCCCCGCCCTTGGTGACCACCAGGGGGTTGATCTCTGCCAGGGAGCAGTCCAGAGAGATGAACAGGCGGTAGAGATTCTCGATGAAACTCGTGGCCGGGCGGATCAGGGCGGGGTTGAGGCCGATCCCGAAGGCCGGGTTCCGGGCCTGGTAGGGGAAGAAGCCCGCGGCCGGGTCTATGGCCTCTGCCCGGATTTTTCTCCTGCCAGTTGGCCGCAGGCGGCGTTGATCTCCTGCCCTCGGCTCTCCCTGATCAATACCGTATAATTAGCTTCCCGCAAAATATCCTGAAATTCCAGAGTACGCGCCGCCGGCGGCGGCTCATAGGGCAGGCGTGGGTGGCGGTTGAAGGGGATCAGGTTGATTTTGGCGCGCCAGCCCCGGAGCAGCCGGGCCAGTTGCCGGGCCTGGTCCGGAGCGTCATTGATGCCGTGCAGGAGCACGTAGGCAAAGGTGATGCGCCGGTGCCGGGGCAGCGGGAAGCCCCGGCAGGCGGACATCAACTCTTCCAGCGGGTAGCGCCGGTTTATGGGCATGATCCGGCTCCGGGTCTCGTCATCCGCCGCATTGAGGGAGACGGTGAGGTTGGCCCGGGCCGCCAGGCCCAGCCGCGGGATGAACGGGGCCAACCCGGCGGTGGAGACGGTGAGCCGGCGGTGGGAGAAGTTCAGCCCCCAGGGGGCGCTGATCACGGTGAGGGCCCGCACCAGGGCGGGGAAATTAGCCAGCGGCTCCCCCATGCCCATAAAGACCAGGTTGGTGAGGGGCAGCCCGTCAGAGAGTTCCCGGCGCACCGCCAGGACTTGATTAACGATTTCGCCGGCCTGTAAGTTGCGGATCAGGCCTCGCCGGGCCGTCAGACAAAACCGGCACCCCTGGGCGCACCCTACCTGGGTGGACAGGCACAGGGTATAGTGGCCCTCTTCCGGGATGAGAACCGATTCGATCAGGTTGCCGTCTTCCAGGGCGAACAGGAATTTCCGGCAGCCGTCCGCCGCCGCCTGCACCTGCTCCACGTGAAGTTCGCTGATCCGGGCCCGCCGGGACAGCTCGGCCCTGAACGGCCGGGCGATGTCGGTCATGTCCTCGAAGGCGCCGGCGCCTTTGTAGAGCCACTTGACCAGTTGCCGGGCCCGAAAGGCCGGTTGGCCCCAGGCGGCCATGAGCTGCTCCAGTTCGGGGAGGGTGAATTCTTTGAGATTGATAAGGTGGGTCATTCGAGGAGTGATGGTTCTTAGCTGTCAGTTACCAGTCACCAGTCACTATGGTTTCTTCCGATCTTCGATATTGACCAATATCTCGCTTAGTCTATCTATACCCCGTGTTAGCCCATCAATAGCTTGGGAAATCTCTTTTAGTCCAGTTGCAACGTTATCCGGGCCTCCGCAGTCCATGAAACAATCTCTTATTGCCCCATTAGTCGCATCCGCTATTTCTTTAGGCACGGCATATCCTTGTGACACTCTGTGACACTAGCGGTTAGTTCAGCGATTTTCTGACCCCTGACCCCTGACCCCTGACCCCTGACCCCTGCTTCTTACAGGCCCCGGGATCGTTCCAGGGCTTCCTGCCTGGACTTGCAGGCGATGCACATGGTAGTCACCGGGCGGGCTTTGAGGCGCTTGTCGCTGATCTCGCCGCCGCAGAGGTCGCAGTAACCGTAGGTGCCGGCATCGATTCGGTCCAGGGCTTCCCTGATCTTGCTGATTAATTTCCGTTCCCGGTCGCGGATCCGCAGGGTGAAGTTCCGATCCGTCTCCAGGCTGGCCCGGTCCGTGGGGTCTGGAAAGGGAGCGATGACGCCGGTCATGTCATTGCGCGTCTTGTCGGCTTCTCCTATGATTTCTTCCAGGCGTTCTTGCAAGAGGGTGCGGAAATATTCCAGTCGTTCAGGTTCCATTACTCAACTCCGGCCTGCGCAAAATAATTTAGGGGGTTGCCGCCACCCGGTGGTATGCGCCACTGGCCCCCCCGCTCTTTTCCAGGAGCATCAGCCCGGTAATCATCAACCCCCGGTCCACCGCCTTGCACATGTCGTATATCGTCAGGGCGGCTACCGCCGCGGCCGTCAGGGCCTCCATCTCCACCCCGGTGCGGGCGCAGGTGCTGACCTTCGCCCGGATAGCCACCGCCCACTCCTCCGGTTCCGGGATAAAATCCAGGTCAATTGCGGTCAGGGGCAGGGGATGGCACAGGGGGATGAGCTGGGAGGTATTCTTGGCGGCCATGATGCCGGCCAGCCTCGCCGCGGCCCAGACGTCCCCTTTGGGGAGGCGGCCGGCCAGGAGCAAGGGGTAGACCTTCGGGCCCACCACGATCCGGCAGGCAGCCGTGGCCCGGCGGAGGGTCTCGGGTTTGTCCCCGACGTCCACCATGCGCATCTGCCCGGTCTCATCCAGATGAGTGAAGCTATTCATGGCCGGCCCGGTCTAACTGCCCCGGCTCCAGGCGATCCAACTCCCTCAGGAGTGACCGCTGCTGGAGGCTGAGGTTTTGCGGGGTGGCGACCATAACCTCGTTCACCTGATCACCCGGCGGTTGCGTGGGTGTCCCCGGCGCCCCCGCCCCGATAAACCGGCAAGACCAGCCGGTTGGGGCGCCCCGGGGGAGATTGACCCACTGATAGCCATCCAGAGTGGGGATGCGGATGGCGCAGCCCCGGGCGGCCTCGGCAAAAGAAACCTCGACCCGGCAGTGGATGTCGTTGCCCACCCGGGTGAAAAAATCATGCGGGGCTACATGGATCACCACCAACAGGTTGCCCCGGGGGCCATGCAGAAAACCTTCCCCACCCTCCCCCATAATGCGGAAACGGGCGCTGTCCTGGGTGCCCGGAGGAATCCGCAGGTGGTATTCCTTTTGATGGGAGCGCCGACCCAGACCGCCGCAGTGGCGGCAGGGGACGGCCACGATTTTCCCCCGCCCCCGGCAGCGCTCGCACACGGGGCCGAACCGCAGGAGCCCCGGCCCCCCGAAGCGGCGGCCTCGCCCCTGGCAATCCGGACACTCCTGGTAGGCGGCGCCCACCGCCAGCCCGGTACCCCCGCAAGGCCGGCACGGCGGCTGATGGTCCACTTGAATGACGGTCCCCATGCCTTTGATGGCCGCCACCAAGGAGATTTCCAGGTCATAGCGGAAATCGGCCCCCGCCGACCATGACAGGGGGGAACCATCCTGGCAGATGCCGAAAAATTCTTCAAAGACCTGTTCTTTGCCGGTAAACCGGGGTTGCCGATAATGAGCGGCGTTTCTCCGGCTGCGGCCCTTGGCCTCGGCCCTGGCCACCTGGATGGCCTCAAAGGCGGCCACGATCAGACGGAAGCGGGCCGCGGCTTCCGGGTCATCGGGGTTGAGGTCGGGGTGGTGCCGCCGCGCCAACAGGCGGTAACGCCGGCGCACTTCCTCCAGGGTGCAGTTGGGCTTCACCCCCAAGATTCGGTAATAGTCCATAGCAGCCATAATTAACCGTCTGCGGGCATGGCCTGTCCGGCTATGAGGCCGGCAACCAGGGCGGTGTTAGCGTCATCGCCGGCGATCTCGAAGGCCCGCCGGGCAAAATGGAGCTTGCCCAGGGCCAGGGCCCGCTCGCCCAGCCGGCGCCAGTCTTCCGGCGCCTGGTGGCCGAGGCGCCCCAGCAGGAAAGCATCTCCCGTTTCCAGGCAGTAAGCCTTGAGCTTTTCCAGTTCATCCGCCATGCCCCCTTTTTGAAAGAACTTCAGGGCATCTTCCCGCCAGCCCAACCCCAGAAACTTCTGGCCATACTCCCGGCATAAGTCGGGGCTCAACACCTTGTCGTTGAGCAGTTGCCTTTTCTTCAGGCAGTTGGGTAATCCTTTGGGCAACGCCGGGGGTGTAGGTCTCAAGGTTTAATCCTTATTTTTTAGATTAACAATTATTTATAAAATATCTTGCAGGGTATGTAAACCGTAATTTTCCTGGGCCTGGCGGTGACCAGAGCCGAGGAAAATATTGACTTGCTCTCTGTCATCCGGTATGGTAAACAGGACTTAGAGGGTTTACCTAATTATTCCGGGAGCTTCAGAGTTGCGACGGGGCGGGCCCCCAGGTGGCGGCGGCTCGCGGACGGCCTTAGGGCGCGACCGGCTCCCGCGGTGCAGGTTCACGCGCCACACTATCGGCCATAAGCTATCGAACTCATGTTAAAACGCCTGCTGGAGCGGTTGCGCCAGGATCGGGGTCTCCACAAGGCCACAGTGCGCGTCG
>PEWM01000127.1 GCA_002779455.1 Deltaproteobacteria bacterium CG07_land_8_20_14_0_80_60_11 | reverse complement strand
GTAGTGGCACCGGCTTCCAGCCGGTGGAAGATGCCCTGATACGAAGTTGCAGTCAAAAAGCTATTAATATTCATGTCATTCTGAACGGAGCGCAGCGGAGTGAAGAATCTCTGCGGCTTTCAAAGAGAGATTCTTCGCTGCGCTCAGAATGACAAAAAATAGTCTTTTGATTGCTCGTTGATATGAAAAGCCAAACAGAGAAATTTCACCGGCCAGAGGCCTGTGCCGCTCAATTGCTCATACTGTGAACAACTTGAAGACTCTGGACATCGAATACCGCCACAGCTCCCGGCGCCGGAGCATCGGGATCATGGTCACCACCGAAGGCAAGGTGGTGGTCACCCTGCCCCGAGGCACTACCCAGGAGAGCCTCGCCCAAGCCCTCGCCAAACACCGGGCCTGGATCGAGGTCAAGGTGGCGGAAAGACAAGCGGCCTGGGGGCAACTCAAGGCCGGAGAAGCCTACCTTCTGGGAGAGGCCTTCCGGCTGACGGTGCTCCGGGGGGCAACGGGAGCCGTAACCCTGAACGGGCCAGAGATTCGAGTGCCTCTGCCGGAAGGGGCCGATCTCTGGCCCCGGTTGGTCGACTGGTACGCCGGGCGCGCCTTTACGCGGCTTCAGGCCCGGGTGGCCCATTTTGCCGCCGCTATGGGTCTTTCCCCGGGCCCGGTGGAACTCAAAGGCTGGAAGCGGCGCTGGGGCGAATGCCACCCCGACGGCAAGCTCCGCTTCAACTGGCGCCTCATCATGTGCCCGCCGGCGGTCATCGACTACGTGGTGGTGCATGAACTGGCGCACCTGTCGGTCCCGGGGCACAACCCCCGCTTCTGGGGCCAGGTGGCCAAGGTTTTGCCGGACTATGCCGCCCGCCGCCGCTGGCTGAACCAGGAGGGCAGCCCCTTTCTCCTGTGGCTGCCGGGAATGACTCAGCCACAGTGATGGCCGGTTCTCGGCGGGCGGGGCCGCGGGTTCTCCACTACGTGCCGGTTATTCCATACTTATCACTTCTGATATAATGATTTGCTAGTCGAAGTTTTATCAGCTTCGCCCAACCCCCGACCGGAGGCCGGGAGGGGCTTGCGGGGAAGGCGGGGGATCACTTAAAAATATGGAGATTTCTCCGGCCCGCCCCGCCAGCAATCAGAGGAGAACATCACCATGCACGAACACGCCTCGGCCCGAGCGGCCGTGGAAACCATGATTCGCAGCCGCGACCTCGAAGGGTTGTTGCGCCACGCCGAAACCTTACACGGGCACCGCTGTCCCTACCTGGCCCTGGGGGTCAAGGCCGGGCAGTACGCCATGACCTGCCTGGACCAGGAAAACACCGGCATGGAGGAGGTGGTGGCCATCGTGGAGTGCAACAACTGTTTCACCGACGGCATCCAGGTGGTCACCGGCTGCACCTTCGGCAACAACGCCTTGATTTATAAAGACCTGGGCAAAACCGCGGTCACCGTGGCCCGGCGTCAGGACGGGGCCGCGGTGCGCCTGGTGGTGCATCCCGACTTCCGGGAGCGCCTGTTTGCCCGCTACCCCGCCGCGGGGCCGTTGTTCGAAAAAGTGGTGGTGCAGCGCCGGGGCACTGCGGAGGACCAACACCGCTTCCACCACCTGTGGGAGGCGGTGGCCCGGCGGGAATTGGCAGAGGTGGACCTCTCCGAACAGTTCCTGATCGAGACCCTCACCATCCAGATGCCGGCCTTTGCCCGGATTTTGGCCACGGAGGTGTGCGGACGCTGCGGTGAAGGGGTGATGGAGTCCCGCATCCGGGTGCAGGCCGGCCAGAAGGTCTGCCTGGCCTGCGCCGGGGAGGAATATGCTCTCCTCACCGGCCAGGGAATCGGCTGCAGCCGGGGAATTTGACGCCGGCGCCGCCGGTTGCCCGGGCGGAGATTCTGGCGTATCTGCCTTTTATCCTTCTATGGAGGTGGAGCTATGGCGCGGACCTCGAAGGTTAGGGGCAAGCGGCTGGGATACTGGTGCTGGCTGCTGGTCCTGACGGTCCCGGGAGTGGCCTGGGGGGCGGAGTTTTCCGCCTCGATGATGGTCAAGGATGACGCCAAAGTCATGCCGGGGCAGATTCAGGTCAGCAACGGCAAGCTACGCCAGGAGTTTGCGGATGAGGGCGGGCAGACCATCACTATTGTGCGCCCGGACCTGAAGGTGGTCTGGGTGATCCTCCCCCGCCAGCGGAGCTACATGGAGATGCCCCTGACGACAAAGCTGCCCGGCCAGTTCATCCAGATTCCCCCCCAGGCGTTGGGCAAGCGCCTGGTGGGCCAAGAACGGCTGAACGGCTACGACACCGAAAAATATGAAGTCAGCGTGCCCGCCGGCCGCGGCCTGGAAAAACAGACCTACTGGGTGGCGGTGAAATTGGGCCTGCCCATCAAGATGGAGTGCCGGGAGCGGCAATTTTCCCTGGAATACAAGAGCATCAGGGAGGAAAAGGTCCCGGACCGGCGGTTCGCCCTGCCCCCGGGCTTGCAAAAGCTGACCTCCATCGGCGGCTTTGCCGAAAAAGTGGAGGAATGAAGCGCGGACCGCACTCCGGGCACGCCCGGGGAGCGCCTCCGCAACCAAGCAAACCTGCTGCCGCCCCCCGGAGGCGCCGCTTGTCGGTGCTCCAGCGCCTCCGGGTGGAGGTCCTAAAGAAGCTGGTGCACCAGGCCGGACCCGGCGGCCACCCCCAAAAGGCGCTCCTCCTGATTTTCCACCAGGGTTGCTTGAGGCCGGGTCCGCCCTTGCTCCCCAGCCGCCGGTCCCGGTACCGGGTTGTCTTTTTCAGTGACCGGATTTATAATAATTATTGGGTATCTACGGAAAGCGCGCCAGCCCGCCGCGCTCCCGGAGACATCTGATGAAAGAGTAGCCGCGGAAGTGCGAGGTTCACTGGTGGGGCCCCCGGACTTCAAATCCGGTGTGCCGTCTGCTGAAGGCGGTAGGTGGGTTCGATTCCCATGCACTTCCGCCAATAACTTATTAGAATTACTGCTAAAAATAATGCCATACATATCGACAATCG
>PEWM01000147.1 GCA_002779455.1 Deltaproteobacteria bacterium CG07_land_8_20_14_0_80_60_11 | reverse complement strand
CGAAGAATCTCAAAATACGAGATGCTTCGCTTCGCTCAGCATGACAAAAAAATCTTCTCGCACATTAAGTGAACAGTATTGCCCCTAAATCCCCCTTTTCCAAAGGGGGACTTTAATACCCCCCTTTGAAAAAGGGGGGCAGGGGGGATTTTTCATTGCCGGGGGCAAGCCGCCGTTGGCGCATGCCCGTTTAACCTGGAATAACTTTCCCTGCCCCTGCCCCTCGCCCATGGGGCCGGGTGGCCGGGGGTCAAGCCGGGTGGCACACGGGGCAGCCCTGCAGCCGGAGGGGCTTCTCCAGGTTGCAGGAGGACAAAAGCTCCTCGTCGGCCATGATCGCCCGGGTGGGGCCGTCCGCGGCGATGCGCCCCTCCTTGAGCACCAGGGTGCGGGGGCAGAGGTCCAGAACCAGGTCCAGATCGTGGGTGGCGATGATCAGGGTGTGGTCGAAGGTCTTTAAAAGCTCGATGAGTTGGCGGCGGGTCTTGGGGTCGAGATTGGAACTCGGCTCATCCATGACCAGGATGGCCGGGGCCAGCGACAACACCGCGGCGATGGCCACGGCGCGCTTTTCCCCGCCGGACAGATGGTAAGGCGGGCGGTCCTTCAGGTGGACGGCCCCCACCGCGGCCAGGGCCTGCATCACCTGCCGCTCCACCTCCTCCGGGCTCAGGCCCAGATTTAAGGGGCCGAAGGCGACGTCATCAAAAACCAGCGGCATAAACAGCTGGTCGTCAGGGTCCTGAAAGACCAGGCCCACGGTGCGCCGCACGTGCGTCAGGGTTTTCTTGGTCACCGGCAGGTCGCCGATGCGCACCCGCCCGGACGCCGGCAGCAGGCAGCCGTTGAACTGGAGGAGCAGGGTGGACTTCCCGGCCCCGTTGGCCCCCACCAGGGCCACCTTCTCTCCATGCGTGATCCTGAAGGAGATCCCCTTCAACACCTGGGTGCCGTCCGGGTAGGCATAGTGCAGGTCTTCCAGCTCAATGATATGATGGCTCATGTAACCAGCCCCATTATCCAGGCGCCGCACCATTGGGAGAGGTTATAACGTCTGAGCAGCACGAACAGAGTTGACCATCCCAGGAAAAAAACTACGTCCCCGCGGTGGAGGTGTAATGGCCGGAGCAAGTGAATTCTCCCCTCAAAGCCCCGGGAGAGCATGGCGAGGTGGATGCGCCGCGCCCGTTCCAGGGTGCGGAGCAGTAAGTGGCCCACCATGGAGCTGTAGCTGCCAAATCCCAGGCCGCGGCCATCGAAGGCGCGCAACGCCCGGGCCCGCACCATCCGCAGCGCCTCTTCCGTCAGGACAAAAATATACCGGTATAAAAACAGGAGTTGCATGACGAAGATTCTCGGGGCGCCCAATTTATCCAGGGCCAGACACACCGCATTGAGGCCGGTGCCGGCGATTAAGATGAAGGCGGCGCTGACGGTCAGGGTGAAGCGGATCATGATGGAGGCAAAAGAGACCCAGCCCCCGGAGATGCCTACCGGCCCCAGTTGCACCAGAACGGCCCGGTCCAGCAGGGGGTTGAAGATGCCGATAAAAAAGGCAAAAGGCGCCGCTATCAAAATCTTTTTGGCCAGGTAACCCGGTGGCAGGTTGCCCACCGCGATCAGCACCACGGGATAGATCAGAAAAGGCACGAGACCGGTTATTTCATATTTGCCGAAGGACACGACGGCCACGATGAATATTAGGGTGGTGAGCAGTTTCACCCGGGGGTCCAGCCGGTGGAGAGGCGTCTGCTGGTAGGAGAGGGTTTCTAAGTAGCCGATGTTTAATAAGGAAGATTCGATGTTTCCCATAAGGGCCGCCCTGGCAAGATGGGGCAGGGATTAATCCTGCAACCCTGCCCCGGAAGTGGATATCAAAGGGAAGGACGCCGTCCTATCCCTTTGCCCTGCGCATAATATCTTCTTAAACCAAAACCGATAGCGCCGGCCATGAGCAAGGTCAAAGCGGCCCCAAGAATGCCGGCCAGGGATTTCCCGGCGCTGACGGCGGGCCAGCTTTCTTCCTCTTTACCTTTACCGGCCTGTTCCCCCTCCTTGCCGGCCATTCCCTCTTCCGGCTTTCCCCCTTTCTCTTCTGCCGGTTTCTTGAAGTCATAGTCCGGCAAGAAAGCTAATTTTTCCTGAATCCAGGCCATGGCCCCATGCACCCCGGCTTTGGGGGCTTCCAGTTCTTCCTGGCCGGAAACGCCCTTAATGGACCATTCCAGGCCGTCCGGGTGGGTGGAGGCGAACCAGGATAACATCCCGCCGGCCACCACGGCGCACAGCGCCAGCCCGATCAACAGCGGCTTATGGGAATGCGCCTTCCCCGGTGTGGAGGTTGTTACCAGGGCCAGGGTTTCCGGGTGCGCCTTCCAGACAAAGCTCACCACCGCCGCGGTGACCAGCCCCTCCACGATGCCGATACCCAGATGGATGGGGAGCATCAAGAGCACAAAGGTTGAAAAGGGTAACTCCGAAATGCCGGAGGAGAGCGTTTCCAGCACCACCGCGAAAGCCCCCAATTGCAACGCGATGATGCCGGAAGCCATGGTCCCTGCGAGGATGCGGCCCTGGGTCAAATGTTCTCCGACAATCTTTTTATAGATAAAAGGATAAGCGATAAAACAGGGGAAAAACCCCATATTAAAGATATTACAGCCCAAGGCTAGCAGCCCGCCGTCGGCAAAAAATAGGGCTTGCACGGTTATGACAGAAGCAATGGTGAGAAAGGCGGCATAGGGGCCCAGCAAGATAGCCAGGATCATCCCTCCCCCTAAATGGCCGCTGGAACCGGTGGCCGGAATGGTGAAGTTGAGCATCTGGGCTGCGAAGATAAACGCTCCCAGGACTCCCATCAGCGGGACGATGTGTTCATCCACGTTTTCCTTGAGTTTTTTGGCGCTGTAGACGGTGAGCCCCGCAGTGGCGGCCCACATAGCGCCTCCCACGGCCGGGGAAATTAAGGCGTCGGCCATGTGCATGATTAATCCTCCTTATGGATCGGGGGCCTTGTAAGCCTCCCGTTAACCGGGGTCAGCAGTATTTGCCAGGCATACGCGATGGAAGTAACTTGATAATCAGCGCTGGCGCCAGGCTTCCCAGTTGGGGCGTCCCTGGGAATCACGTAAGTGGAGCACATAGTCCCCATGGGTCAGTTCGTAGGCGATCACGTCCATCTTCTCATTTTTCTTATCGCACATCCCCTTGATCCCCACCTCGTCGCCGGGCTTGATGTCGAACTCCTGGCGCTCCAGGTACCAGACCGGGCCCAGGTGCACATGCACCCGCCCCCGGGTTTTGGTGTCCACCACGATCGCCATGCCCGGATGCATGCCATCTTCTAATGATTCCGTGAGCACCTGCACCACCTTGCCGCTCGCTTCAAAGGGCTTGCAGGTATGCCTCACCGGGCACACGTAGGCCGAATAGGGACAGGGCCGGAAGCCCTGGCCGCGGCCCTGGCTTAATGCCGGAACAGCCGTGCCCCAGACCATAAGGCAGAGTGCCGCCGCCCCAACGGTAAGGAAATAAGCACGTTTCATAGAGATTCCTCCATTTCGCCGGTTCAAAATGCATATACCATGGAAAACATCGGCGTTATTACGGCATCGGTGTTTTTCCCTGCCAGGCCGATGTTCAGTCCCATGGCCAGGGAGAATTTTTCCGTGGCCATGTACTCGATCCCCGGCATGACTGAGACCAAAGCCGCCGGCGCCACGTTGGCCTTATGGCCGAAGAGGCGCCCGCCTTCCCAGGAGCTGGTGAGTTCCAGGAGGGCGACCCATTTTTTGGTTATCGGATATTCCGCCGCCAGATTCACGGTGATGATGTCCCGGGGATAGTTGTTAAAATATTTGGATACGGGGTCCCCTTCCACCAGCTCGCCGGTGGGCACGCCTTCCTCATCGAGCCCTGGCACCAGGGGGATGCGGTCCCTCTGGCTGGTGAACTTGGTCTGCATGGTGTACCAGAGATTGCCGTAAATAATAAAAGGTTTGACGTACTTGGAGACGTTCAGGCCGGTGGTGAAGGCGTAGGCTCCCCCTCCCAGTTGGTCGGTCCCCAGCCGTCCGGGATTGAGGTGGCGGAAGTGGCCGGTGGGGAAATCGGTAGCGAAGAGCGCGGTCACCGTGGGCCTAACTTCGGTCTCTTCCAGCAGACGGTATTTCAGAGTCAGGTTGATATCGCTCAAGCCTCCGAAGTTGGCGGAGCGCTCCCCATTCGGCCCTGGCTCGTTGACGCTGCCGGCCCAGTTGTGGGCATAGGGAATCACCACAAAGACTTCCAGGTTGTTGCATAGGCCATAGGTGAATTTATAATCCATGCCGAAGGTCTTGAAATTACCGCCGGCCGAGACCCGCCGCCAGCTTTGGGTCAAGCTGTTGGTGACGAAGCCCAGGCCAAAGGTGGGCTGGAGCGCAAATTTACCTTTTTCAATGGGGATGGCGGTATCAGTGATGATGGGCCCAAAGGTGGAGGGGCACTCATCCTCTTTGGCCTCCTCCTTTTTTCCTTCCTCTTTGGCCTCTCCCTTCTCCTCCGGCTGGAATCCTTCCCCGCGCCCTCCAACCTCTGGGGCCTCCTTTACCGGCGCCTCTGAGGCAGCCGCGGCGGGCTGAACCCACCCCGAACTCAGGAGGAGCACCCCACACAGCGCCAGCCCTAACCAAACTCTCACATAGCTCATAGCATCTTCCCCCTCCTCGTCTTCCCTTAAGAGAGACGCGACAATATGGGTGGCGCCAAGGGGGCCAGGGGTCGGAGGCCTCGGCCGTTCCGAAAAAAAAGCCACGACACCCGGCGCCTTCAAGCGCTCAAGCCTTCGTGGCTCTCTAATCCATTGCCTGGTTACTGCGAATTCCGGGGTTTCATACCCTGGATTATTTGCTTATACAACAGATATCGCCGGACTTCAAGAAAAAAGTGAGCTCCGGGGAACCCAGGAGTCAGGCGACCGAAGGCTTCGGCGTGATCAAACCTCCCGGGCCGCGGCGCCTAACCGTACCGTATACTTTATTATAGCAAACCTGGATGGTAGTACTCCCTCAAATTTCTTAATGCAACAACTCCCGCAAGAACCGCCCGGTGTGCGACTCCGGGTGCTGCGCCACCTCCTCCGGGGAGCCCGCGGCCACGAGCCGGCCCCCGGCGTCGCCGCCTTCCGGGCCCAGGTCGATGAGGTAGTCCGCGGTCTTGATGACCTCCAGGTTGTGTTCGATGACGATGACCGTATTGCCTTCGTCCACCAGGCGGTTGAGCACCAGGAGCAGCTTTTCGATGTCCGCCAGGTGGAGCCCGGTGGTGGGCTCGTCCAGGATATAGAGGGTGCGGCCGGTGGCCCGTTTGCTCAATTCCTTGGAGAGTTTCAAGCGCTGGGCCTCGCCGCCGGATAAGGTGGTGGCCGACTGCCCGAGCTGGACGTACCCCAGGCCCACGTCCGCCAGGGTCTGGAGCCGGTCTCGTAGAGCCGGCACCGGCCCGAAGAACTCCAGGGCCTGGTCCACCGTCATCTCCAGGACCTCGGCGATGGTTTTGCCCTTGTAGCGGATCTCCAGGCTGCTGGCGTTGTAGCGCAGGCCCCGGCAGACCTCGCAGCGCACGAAGACGTCGGGCAAAAAGTGCATCTCGATCTTGTTGATCCCCTCCCCCCGGCAGGCCTCGCAGCGCCCCCCCTTGACGTTGAAGCTGAACCGCCCGGGCTTATAGCCCCGGAGCCGGGCCTCGGGCACCTGGGAAAAGAGCTCCCGGACGATGGTGAACAGCCCGGAGTAAGTGGCCGGATTGGACCGGGGGGTGCGGCCGATGGGGCTCTGGTCGATGTTGATCACCTTGTCCAGGGCCTCCAGCCCCAGAATCTGGTCATAGGGGGCCGCGGCAATCTTGGCCTGGAAGAGTTTTTGGCGCAGGGCCAGGTACAGGGTGTCCATAATCAGGGTGCTCTTCCCCGAGCCGGAGACCCCGGTGACGCAACTCAGCACTCCTAAGGGGATGGCCGCCTCCAGGTCTTTGAGGTTGTGGCCCCGGGCCCCTTTCAGGCGCAAAAACCCCTGGGGGTGGCGCCGGCCACGGGGCAGGTGGATTTCCCGTCGGCCGGATAAGTAGAGCCCGGTGAGGGAGTGGGCGTGGCGCACCAGCTCCTCCGGGGTGCCGTGGAACACCACCCGGCCCCCTTCCCGGCCCGCCCCCGGCCCCATGTCCACCACAAAGTCGGCCTGCCGGATGGTCTCCGGGTCATGCTCCACCACGATCACGGTGTTGCCCAGGTCCCGGAGGTTCTTCAGGGTGTGGAGGAGTTTCTGGGTGTCCCGGGGGTGGAGGCCGATGCTGGGCTCGTCCAGGATGTAGAGGACGCCGGAAAGCTTGGAGCCGATCTGGGTGGCCAGGCGGATGCGCTGGGCCTCCCCCCCGGCCAGGGTGGCGGTGCCCCGGTCCAGGCTGAGGTAATCCAGCCCCACCTCCGCAAGAAAACCCAGGCGTTCGGTGATTTCCTTCAAGATCCGCCGGGCGATCTCCGCCTGGCGGGGAGAAAGTTCGAGGCCGCCGAACCACGTGAGGGCCCGGGTCACGGTGAAGGCGGTCACCTCGCTGAGGTTGGCCCCGCTGATCTTCACGGCCAGGGCCTCTTGGCGCAACCGGGCCCCGCCGCAGTCGGGGCAGGGCCTCAGACTCATGTACTGCTCGATATCCTCCCGAACCTGGGCCGAGTCCGTCTCGGTATAACGTTCCTTGAGGAGGGGCACCACCCCGGGAAAGGGCCGGGGCCCATAGAAGCGGCGGCCGTCCTGCTCATAGAAAAAATTTACCGGGCTCCCCTGGGAGCCGAACAGCAGGGCCTCCTGGACCTCCCGGGGCAGATCCTTAAAAGGCGTGTGGATGGAGAAGTGGTAGTGCTGCTCCAGGGCTTCCAGCATCTGTTGGTGCCGGAGAGAATGGCGGTGGGCCCAGGGTCGCACCGCGCCTTCTCTCAGGCTTAAGGCGGGGTTCGGGACCACCAGGCCGGGGTCGATGATCAGCCGGGTACCCAGGCCGCTGCAGGCCGGGCAGGCCCCCTGGGGGCTGTTGAAGGAAAATAACCGCGGCGTCAGTTCAGGGAGAGAAACGCCGCAGTGATCGCAGGCAAAGCGCTCCGAGAAGAGCAGCTCTTCGCCGTCCACCACCGTCACCCGCACCACCCCGTCCGCCAGCTTCAGGGCCAGTTCCAGGGAGTCGGTGAGGCGGGCGCCCAGGTCCGGTTTGATGACCAGCCGGTCCACTACCGCCTCGATGGTGTTGCGCCTGTTCTTATCGATGGCGGGCAGCTCCTCCAACTCCATCACCTCGCCGTTGAGGCGGATGCGGCTGTACCCCTCGCTGCGCAGCCTTTCCAGGAGCTTCTGATGCTCCCCTTTGCGATTCACCACCACCGGGGCCAGAATGGTGATCCGGCGACCCGGGGGCAGCCCCATAACCTGGTCCGCCATCTGGGGCACGCTCAAGGCCGAGATGGGCCGCCCGCACCGGTAACAGTAAGGGGTGCCCACCCGGGCGAACAGCACCCGGAGGTAATCGTAGATTTCGGTGGAGGTGGCCACGGTGGAGCGGGGATTCTTGGAGGCCGAGCGCTGTTCGATGGCGATGGACGGGGACAGCCCTTCGATATACTCCACGTCCGGCTTGTCCATGAGTTCCAGGAATTGCCGGGCGTAGGCCGACAGGGACTCCACGTAGTGCCGCTGCCCTTCGGCATAAAGGATGTCGAAGGCCAGGGTGGATTTACCCGAACCGCTCACCCCGGTGATCACGATGAACTGGTTGCGGGGCAGTTCCAGATCAATATTCTTGAGGTTATGTTCCCGGGCGCCCCGGATGATGATCTGGTTTACGGGCATCGCTAATTATCGTCAAACAGCCGGACAGGGATGGTCAGGTTGTGGTTTTCCCGGCAGAGCCCGGTTCAGGCTGCCGGGCAGCTTTCTCTTTCGGCTTGGGTTTGCGGCCCCGTTTTTTCTTGATCTCATAAGGCACGAACTTGATTCCCTGGGCGCGCCCGGCCCCGCCCGGCCACAACAGCGGGCCGTTGCCAAAATGGCTGGCGATCTCGGCCAGGGTCCAATCCAGGTACTTGGAGGGGATCACGGTCACTTCTAATTTCAACCCCAGCTCGGGGCGGTCTTTTCCTCTGGACATTTATCATTCCTTGCTGCGGTAAAGTAATCACCGACATCCAACACCACCGGCTGGTGCGTCCGATGCGGCCAGAAGGTCTTGAGCCGTAACGAGTAATTTTATCCTTTTTCATCGGCCGCTGCCATAATTATTCTACTTTAGGGTACCGTACAGTTTACAGGCCAACCGGCCTGCCGCCCTCATATCAAGTCGCCATCAAACCGGTGGCACAGGCGTCTCGCCTGTGCAGGCGCGTGCTTTCGCCTGCGGCTACAAGAAATAGCTCTTTGCAGGCAACTCCGCATAAAACCACCCGGTCCCGGACCCACCTTCCGGGCCGGCCCGATGAGTTGGCGGCGCCGGGGCGAAGTTAGTCAGATATACCGGGGTCGAAGGAGGGAGCGAAAAAAATTGGCGTTATTCCGCAAAATAGGGGCGTTTTAGCGGAAGGGGGGCATGATTAGATTTAAGTTCGGGGGGGAAACTCCGAACCATCAAAGAGAGACCGGCAAAACCGGCTGCCGCCTTATCTCCCCGATAAGCAGCTCCACGATGGGAAAGATCAGGAGTTGCCCCCGGCAGGGAGGGCGGGCCGCGCTCAATTGCGAGAATAACTTTTGTCAAAAAACCATTATTGTACGCTCTCGGCCGACAAACCTCTGATCGACCCGCAAGAGGACCGGCTGGGGTATGCCCTCTTTGCCAGGCATCTGGCCTTATCCTTAACCAGAATGGTGCCGGCCGAGGGATTTGTGGTGGCCATCTATGGCCCCTGGGGCTCGGGCAAGACCACGCTATTGAATTTTTTGTTCCATTTCTTTAAAGAAGCCCCGGTGGATGAGCAGCCCATCATCGTGCCCTTCAACCCCTGGTGGTTTTCCGGCCACGAAAAGCTGGCCAAGCATTTCTTTGACCAACTCCAGGCCTCCCTGGCCACCCGCGATGGTGACCTGGCGAATTTGCAGGGAAAAATCGCCGAGTTTGCCGACATGGTGTCGGAGTTACCCGCGAGCATCCACATTCCTTACATCTCCATCGGCAAAATTGCGGTGGAATTCACCCCCATGAAATCTTCCGTTAAAAACGTCATCAAACTGAAAACGGAAATCGCCGAGGAGCTCCGGAAGCAACCCCGGCGGATTTTCGTCACCGTGGATGATATCGACCGCCTGAATCCAGAGGAGATCCGGCAGCTCTTCGGGGTGATCAAATCCGTGGCGGATTTCCCCAATGTCGTTTATCTCCTCACCTTCGACAAGAAAGTGGTGATCGAAGCCTTGAGAGAATCCCAGGGGATCTCGGGGGAGAACTACCTGGAAAAAATTGTCCAGTTCCCCTTTGAACTGCCCTTGCCCGACCGGTCTTCCCTCTACCGTTTACTCTTTGCCAGGCTGGAAGACATCATGGCGGACACGCCGGAAGGACTTTTTGACCAAACCTATTGGGGCAATGTCTTTATGAGGGGGATTGAACACTTCATCAGCACCCCCCGCAAGATCAATTTGCTGACCAATACGCTGAGCGTCACCTACCCGGCCGTCCAGGGTGAAGTCAACCCCGTGGATTTTATCGGCATCGAGACCCTGCGCATCTTCTGTCCCGAGGCCTATAGCATGATCCGCACTTATCCGGAAAAATTCACCGGCCGGGAATGGGTGACCAGTAAGATCGACCAACTGCGGGTCTTTCAGGAATCCTGGGTCACCCAGATAACGGAGGAAAATCGGGAGGCGGTCCGGGGGCTGCTGTCGCAGCTCTTTCCCAAGTTGGGAGAAATGTGGGGGGATCTCGGGTACGACCCCCCCAATGAGGCCACCTGGCGCAAGCAACTCCGCATCTGTAGCCCGGATATCTTCCCCATATTTTTCCATCTGGGGCTGCCGCAGGGAGACATCTCTAATGCCGAGATCATGGTTATTTTATCCCTGGCCGGCAACCCCCAGGAATTTTCGGCCCGTCTCCTGGAGCTGGCAGCCCAGGCTCGCCCCGACGGCTTCACCCGCCTCCATGCTTTTCTGGACCGGGTGATGGATTATATCGGCAAGGAGATTGCCGTGGAGTCCATCCCGTCGATTTTCCTCAGCCTGTTTGATGTGGGCGATCAGTTTGTCCGGTCCGAAGACGAAGGCTCCGGCAAGCTTCCCATCGGCAACGACCAGCGGGTGGCCCAGATAATCTTGCAGTTGCTGCGGCGCCTGCCGTGGAAAACCCGCTTTGAGGCCCTGCGGCAAGCCATCATCCGGGGCAAGGCAGTTTTTCTGAGCGCCAAGATCGTCATGGAGCTGGGCAGACTCAGCGACCAGCATGCCGGCGAGGAGCGGCCGAAGGCGGAGGCCCTGATCCGTCGTGACGATCAGGCCGGCCTGGCAGATTTGGTGCTTGCCAAAGTTCGGCAGGCCGCCGCCAACGACTCCCTCCTCCAGTGCCCCAAACTGCCGGAAATTTTATCACTGTGGCGAGACCTGGCAGGGAATGCCGAACCCGTAACCTGGGTTAACCAAGTGGTGCGCGACGACCATAACTTAGCAATTCTGTTGGAAAAATTTATGGAAAAGGACTTCAGTCACTCGATGATGCAGGTACACGGCGAGCCTCGATACCGCCTGAACCAGAAAATCCTGACGCCTTTTCTGGATCCGGGAAGCATTCTGGACCGAGCCCGTGCCCTGACGGAGAGCGAATTGCTGGGCCAACCGCAAAAAGATGCCCTCCGCCAATTCCTCAAGCACTGCGAACTCAAAGGCCATTAGGATTTTTTGCGGCCCCCGGGGCGCCGGCGGAATTGGCCTTAAAGGGCGCCGCCAGGGCATAGCGCACCCGATTGGCCTTTTCCCCGTTATGGACCAAGATACCTTCCTGAAGCAAGAGGTTTAAATAACCCCAGGCGGTCTTTTTGTTCACCCGAAACCAGGCTTCGAAGTCCAGCAGGCGAAACCAGCGGCCCTCGGTCTCCCAGAGATAGTCGCACAGGGTCTCGGGGGTGAGTTTGCGCCGGCCCTTAGTGGGCAGGGCGATTTTGGCCAGAGCCTGGCGCAAGGCCTCGCTCTTGACCGGCTCCGGCAACGGCGGGGGTAAAGGCGGGGGCAGGCTAACTTCCCGGGTCTCCCGGAGGCCGGTTTTGCCCCCCGGCCAATCCTGCCGGGAAAAGTACTGACCCACATCTTCCTCGATCAGGTTGAGCAGGCGGTAAAACTGCGACAGGGTGATCTGCCCGGCCAGTTGCGTCACCAGGTAATCTTTGGCCCGCTTGCGGATGAAGGAGACTCGTTCCTTTGAGCCGGCGGGTAAGCGGGAGGCCTCCATCACCACCTGGAAGAACATCCCCGCCACCAGGGTGGTATCGAGGCCGCGGGCGGGCGGGGTCAGGGCGTAGGATTTTTCCGATACCCCCAGGGCGCCGGCGCTCAGGGTCCAAACGGCAAAATCGTCTTCGAAATCATCCACCTGCGCCGGGGCAAACAGCTCCAACACGGATCGCGTCAGGTTGCGGACCAGAGTCAGGGCATCATCGCGGTCCATACATAAGCCCTCCTTGGCTCGGCCCCGATTATAAAAGATAACTGATTTAAGCGCAAGCTTTGAAAATGATTAAATTTTCTTCATTCAGATTAAACCCCCCTGACAATTCTGGCCGCGCTCTCCCCTCTCGGCCAGCCCTGTAGGGCGGGCACTGCCCGCCATCACGAGATTCATGGTGGGG
>PEWM01000104.1:2685-12012 GCA_002779455.1 Deltaproteobacteria bacterium CG07_land_8_20_14_0_80_60_11 | reverse complement strand
CAGCCATCCCGGGAAGAGGCGGACATCTACCGGCGCCTCGGATTGCCCCTGATACCGCCGGAGTTGCGGGAGGGCCTGGGCGAGATCGAGGCCGGGCGCCAGAACCGGCTACCCCGCCTCATTACCCCCGAGGAGGTCCGGGGGTGCTTCCACGTCCACTCCTACTACAGCGACGGCGTCAATTCCCTGGAGGAGCTGATCGCCGCCGCCCGGCAACGGGGCTGGAGCTACCTGGGACTCTCGGACCACAGCCAGTCGGCCTATTACGCCGGGGGGCTGAAACCCCCGGACCTGGAGCGGCAAAGAGCGGAGGTGGAGGCCCGGCGGCGGGCACATCCCGATTTTACCCTGTTCTGGGGGGTGGAATCGGACATCCTGAGCGACGGCTCCCTGGATTACCCCGATGAGACCTTGCAAGGATTTGATTTTGTCATCGCCTCCATCCATTCCCAGTTCAGCCTCAAGCGGGAGGCCATGACCGAACGCATCCTGACCGCCCTGGCCAACCCCTGCTGCACCATGCTGGGGCACGTGAGCGGCCGCCTGCTCCTGGCCCGGGAACCGTATGCCCACGACCTGGAGGCCATCCTGAAATTCGCCGGGGCCCACCGGGTGATCATGGAAATCAACGCCAGCCCCTACCGCCTGGACCTGGACTGGCGGTGGCTGCGCCGGGCCAAGGAACTGGGGATTTTAATCAGTATCAACCCCGACGCCCATAGCCTGGAAGGCCTGGATGACGTAAACTATGGGGTGACGACGGCCCGGAAAGGCTGGCTGGCCCCGGAAGACGTGCTCAATACCTACCCGCCGGCCGAGGTGGCCGAACTGTTGCGCCGCCGCCGGGCGGGGTAAGTTTTAAGGAAGTTGGGAGAGGGGGCCAGGAAAGGCAGTTGCCAGTTGCCAGTAGTCAGTAGTCAGTAGTCAGTAGTTTTAACTGACCACTGACCACTGGCCACTGATAACTATCCTCCCCGGCCCTCCCCTCAAAAAAACTGAGAAGGGTAATTATATGACTGCGCCAACCGACGTCGGCATTGTTTTAGGCAGCGCCTCGGACTGGCCTCAGGTAGAGGCCGCCGCGGCGTTATTGGAGGATTGGGGGATTCCCTTTGAGGTGGTGGTGGCCTCGGCCCACCGCGCCCCCAAGCGGGTCCAGGCCTATGCCCGGGAGGCAGCGGCCCGGGGGCTCAAGGTCATCATTGCCGTGGCCGGGATGGCGGCCCATCTGGCGGGGGTCCTGGCCGCGGAGACCACCTTGCCGGTGATCGGCGTGCCCATGCCCGGCTCCCATCTGAACGGGCTGGATAGCCTGTTGTCCACGGTGCAGATGCCCGCGGGCGTCCCCGTGGCCACCATGGCCGTTGGCGCGGCCGGGGCCCAAAACGCCGCCATCTTTGCCGCCCAGATCCTGGCGCTCGGTGACCCGAAGCTCAAAGAACGCCTCAAGCGCCATAAGGCAGAACTGGAGGAGGAGGTGGCCCGGCAGGCGGACCAGATCCCGGCCGCATATCGCCGGGGCGAATGATTACCGGGTAAAGGTGCGCATATGATGATCACCACCATGGTGGACCTGGCCGTTGACCTGGCGGCCCTGGCGCACAACTATCGCCAGCTGCGCCGCCTCTGTGATCCCCAGGTCAAGATGCTGGCGGTAGTCAAAGCCGATGCCTATGGGCACGGGCTGCTGCCCGTGGCCCGGAAGCTCGCCGCCGCCGGGGCGGATTATCTGGGGGTGGGTTCCCTGGAAGAAGGGCTGATGCTGCGCCAGGCGGAGATCACCCTCCCGGTGCTGCTGCTCTTGGGCATTTTGCCGGAGGAAGCCGAACGGGCGGTGGCTGCCGGCCTGGAGGTGTCCCTGTTCCGCCTGGATGTGGCCCAGGCCCTGGCGGCCGCGGCCCAAAATCAGGGCAAAAAGGCCCGGGTGCACCTGAAGGTGGATACCGGCATGGGCCGCCTGGGAGTGCTGCCCCAGGAGGTCTTGCCGTTCCTGGCGAGTTTAAGAAAAATGCGCCGCCTGAAGGTCATGGGCCTGATCTCCCACCTGGCGGTGGCGGACCAGGAGGACAAGACTTATACTCATAAGCAGCTTCAGGAATTTATCACGCTTTTGGCCGCGGCTCGGGCGGAAGGCTGGAAGCTGCCGCTCAGTCATATTGCCAACAGCGCCGCCCTCTGGGAGCTGCCGGAGGCCCATTTGGGCCTGGTGCGGCCGGGTCTCATGCTCTACGGCTCACCCCCTTCCCCGGATCGGCCGACGCCGGTGGAACTCCAGCCGGTGATGTCGCTGGCGGCCCGGGTCCTCCAGGTGAAGCGCCTGCCCCCGGGGACCAGCATCAGCTACGGCTGCACCTACATCACCCCCGACTGGTGCGATCTGGCGGTGCTGCCGGTGGGTTACTGCAACGGTTACAGCCGTCTCAACTCCAATCGGGGCGAGGTCCTCATCCATGGCCGCCGGGCCCCCATCCGGGGCCGGGTGTGCATGAACCTCACCATGGTGGACGTCACCGGCTTCCCGGAGGTCCAGGCGGGCGACCGGGCGGTGTTCCTGGGCCGGGACCAGGGGGAGGTGCTGCGCGCCGAGGAACTGGCCGGCTGGGCCCAGACCATCAGTTATGAAATTTACTGCGCCCTGGGGACCGCCAACCTCAGGCGCTACACCGGAGTTTGACATGGAGAGAAAACCCGACACCCAGGAAGCCAGCATCTGCGTGGTCTGCGCCTGGCGTGAGACCTGCGTCAAAAAATTCTCCTTCACCGGCCAGCACTGCCTGGAGTACACCCGGGACCTGACGATCAAGGTTAAGCCGGTGGGGGAGGCGCCGAAGGAAGGGGGCAAAGGTTAAAAGGGAAAAAGGCGAAGAGGTGGGGCTTATGTAGAAGGCGCCCTGGGCGACGAGACATCTGGTAGCCGCAGGCTTTAGCCTGCGCCGATGCAACTTTATGGATTATTTTCCTCGTTCCCAAGCTGTGCTTGGGAACGAGGTGAAGGCGACCCGCCGGGTCGCCCCTACATGAATGACCATCCGAAAGTTACTCTATGCACATCAAAAAAACCATTCGTGACCTGATCGCGGCCAGCGCCGAACGGGCCCGGGCCGCGGGCCAACTGGCCTTTGATACCCTGCCCGCCTTCGAAGTGGAGGCGGCCAAACACCCGGAGCACGGCGACCTGGCCACCAACCTGGCCCTGGTCCTGGCCAAGCAGGCCCGGCGGCCGCCCCGTCAGGTGGCGCAGGCCATCATCGACCGCCTCGCGGCCCCGGAGGGTATGCTTCGGAAAGTGGAGATCGCCGGACCCGGCTTCATCAACTTTTTTATCGCCGACGCCTTCTGGTACCAGGTAATTACTGAAATTCACCGGCTGGGCCCGGCTTACGGCAACAGCGAGATGGGCGCGGGCGTAAAGGTGCAGGTGGAGTTCGTCAGCGCCAACCCCACCGGGCCGCTGCACATCGGCCACGGCCGGGGCGCGGCTTTAGGGGATGCCCTGGCCAATCTGCTCTCCGCCACGGGTCATACGGTGGAGCGGGAATACTACATCAACGACGTGGGCAATCAGATCCTCACTTTAGGAAAATCCCTCTATTTCCGCCTGCGGGAGCTTGCCGGGGCGGCGGTGGAGTTCCCGGCGGACGGCTACCAGGGCGACTATATGAAAGACCTGGCCCGGGACTATCTGGCCGCCGGCCATGCCGCGCCTGGGCCTGAACCCCAGGCCGACGACCTTTTGCGCCTGGGCCGATACGCCGGCGACGTGATCCTGGCGGGCATCAAACACGACCTGGACGATTTCGGGGTAACTTTCGATACCTGGTTCAGCGAAACTGAACTCTACCGCCAGCATCTGGTGGACCAGGGCTTTGCGCGGCTCAAAGAGTTGGGCTACCTCTATGAGGCTGATGGCGCCCTGTGGTTCAAGGCCACCGAGTTCGGGGATGAAAAAGACCGGGTGGTGCGGCGCCGCAACGGGGCCACCACCTACTTCGCCTCGGATGTGGCCTATCACCTGCACAAATTCCGGCGGGGCTTTGACCGGGTGGTGGATATCTGGGGGGCCGATCACCACGGCTATGCGCCCCGGCTCCAGGCCGCGGCCCAGGCCCTGGGGTTCACCGGCCGCCTGCAGGTGATCCTGGTGCAGCTGGTGTCGCTGTTGCGCCAGGGGGAGCCGGTGGCCATGACCACCCGGGGGGGCGCCTTTGTCACCCTGCGGGAGGTTATCGACGAAGTAGGCAAAGATGCCGCCCGCTTCATTTTTCTCACCCGGCGGCCCGACGCCCAACTGGAGTTTGACCTGGAAGTGGCCAAGCAGCAGAGCAGCGACAACCCGGTCTATTATGTCCAGTATGCCCACGCCCGGCTGGCCTCGGTGTTCCGCCAGGCCGCGGCCCAGGGCATCGAGGTCGAGGAGTTTGACCCGGCCCGGTTTTCCCGGCTCACCCTGCCGGAGGAGCTGGCCATCCTCAAGATGCTGGCCAATTATCCGGAACTGGTGGAGGTCGCGGCCCGCCATCTGGAGCCGCATCGCATCACTTATTTCTTGACGGAACTGGCCGCCCAATTGCATAGTTATTATTACAAACATCGCTTTATCTCTGACGACGTTGAGCTGACCCAGGCTCGCTTCTGGCTGGTGAGCGGCGTGAAAACCGTATTGGCTCATGGTTTGGGGATTTTGGGGGTGGAGGCCCCGGAAACCATGTGAATCCACAGGAGAATCGTGTGCGGCAACAATTGCGATTACCAGGTTTCCAGAAGAGACCACCCGAGGGGGGTGAAGTGGAGACAGGTCGGGGGAAAAAGGGCAAAAAGGCCGGCTGGCATTTGACCCTGGGGGTCAAAGACGCCATCTTCGCCGGGATCGGCTTGGTGGGTTTGCTGATGATGAGTTTCGCCCTGGGAGCCCTGGCCGGACGGGGAGATATCTACCGGATGGCTTACTCCTGGGGTTTGTGGACCCCCGATGGGGCCAAGGTGGCCCAGTGGATGCCGGCGCCCGGACCCCCGGCGGTGGCCCCCGCAGGGACGCCGGGAACCGCGACCACGACTACGGTGGCCGCCAAGCCGGCGCGGCCGGGTCCGGTAACCGGGTCCATCGCGCCCCTGCCCCCGCCCGCCGCCGCCAAGAAAAAGGGCAAAACCGGGACCACGCAACGCGACCACAAGTCCCAGGAAGAAGAACTGCGACAGGTGCGTCAGGAGGTGGTCCAGAAGCTCAAGTTTCAGAATAGTTTCGACACGGGCATAAAGCCGCGGCTGCCCAAAGCCAAAGACCATGATAAGGCCCAGGCCACCCAGGTGCGGGTAGCCGAGTATCGGACCAGCAAGGAGGCTCAGGCCAAGGTGGCCGAATTGCAGAAAAAAGGCGTCAAGGCGACCCTTAAAACAACCAAAGACTCCAAAGGGACCGCATATATCGTCTATAAACCGGCGAGCGCCGCTCATCCGGGCGCCGAGAAAATCGTCCAAAAGCCCGAAAAAAGTGGCGGCGCCACCCACAAACCTAAACCCGAATAACCTTGCCGCTCCCGTCCTGGCGGCAGGGGAGAGCCGCCGGTAGCCCCGGTGGACGGCCGCTTCTATCCGGGCCCCTGAGGTTACGCGGGATGCCGGCCCGGCCCGTCAGCCGCCCTCGTCTGGATTCCACCCTTCCCCTCGGTGAACCCCTTGCTTTTTCATCCCCATGCTTGAGCCACACCCTGAGCCCGATGACCCGGGAAAAGTGGCTGGGGTCAGGAGATCAGAACCGGGACCCTCACCTGCTCTTGCCAATGCCTAAGCTTTCGGGCGGACAGATCGTTAGCCCCCATACTTCCCCCGGTAACCCCCAGGCTTTCCCCGATTAACCACCTAAATTCCTGGCACAGTTCGTGCTCTCTACCCCAAGCAAAAAGCCAAGCATCTGGCCCAGATGATCGAGACCCCGGGTGGATGATGGGCGGGGCTTCCGGTGTCCGTCTCAGCAGGTGTATTTGGGGAAAACCGGTTGACCAGAAAAAATGAGGGAAGGAGCCGGACATGAAAAAAATGCTGACCATCATCGCCACGGTTTGGTTGGTGCTGGGGGTTAATTACGGGGCGTCGGCCTGGATCTATGTGCCCAATCAAGGCGATACCGGCTGGCAAACTTATACCTATACCGCCGGCCCCACAGGGTTTACCGGCAGCGCCGGGTTTGTGGTGAGTAATGTCATTGATGATTGGGGCTACTCCGAATTGCTCCTGGATAAACTGAGCCAGGGGGGGGCAGGGAACTCGGGATTCGAATCGGGGTTGTCGGGGTATGACGTGTTGCCCAGCTCTGCCTTCGCCGACGTCTATACCTCGAGAACCTCGGCGCTCGGCGTCGTCTATAACCCCACCGAGGGCGATTTTCTGGCGGACCTGATGGGATTGAGCTCCGGGGGTGATACTTCCGGGTTTCATAATGCCACCGGCCAGGCCGGCACCGTCGGCTCGATTCTGGAGACAGGGATAACCCTGGGGGCCGGAGCGCCATTTTCCTTTGACTGGGCCTTCCTGGGGAATGATTTCAGTCCCTGGAATGATTTTGCCCGGTTTTATCTGAAAGACCAAAGCGGCGCCATCGTGTTTTCCGAGGGCCTCGCCCAGATAGGTTCCGCCCCGGCGGTCCCCATCCCCTTCTCGGCCCTGCTGCTGGGCAGCGGTCTCCTCGGTCTGCTGGGTTTAGGTCGGATGGGCAAAAGGCGGGTTGTCTAGATGGTCGTGACCTGAACCGAGGGAGGAGGCTTATCCGGATCATGCCGGCTGCGGCATGACCGGCAGTGCTGACCCGGATCCAGCCAATTAGTTGACAGAAGTGTCAATTGGTTGACAGAAGGAGAGACTTATCCCGAGTGACCGCCGGGAATGGCCGGTTACAGGTCCGTTTCTCCGGCAGCGTCACCGGCCTGGCTGTCCATGGCTTCTTCCACCATTTCATCCACCTCCCCGGGGAAGTCCTCCCCCATCTCCTGGCCCATCTTTTTGAGCACCTTGGCGACGCTCTTGGGATCGTTCTCATCCACCCCGGACCAGGCCGAGGGGTCGGCCAGGCGTTCCAGGCGGGTTTCTTCGGAGAGCCGCACATGCACCCGGGAGAGGACCCGTTCCAGGGAGTGGCTGCCGCACTGTTTGCACACCGGGACAAATGGGTCGCGCCAATTTAATAGTAAGAAACTGGAAACTCGGCGACATTCCTGGCAGCGATATTCATAAATCGGCATAATGTTTCTCCTGGTGCAGCAGGCAGCAGGCAGCCGCCAGTAAACCTTTCTGCCATCCGCCTCACTGGAGTCTAATTCCGCACCCGGACTTTCATTTTTTCCAGACGGGTCAGTTGGGTCTGCACCTCGCGGTAATGAGGATCATTGGGGGATAAGCTCTTTAAAGCTTTTTGAAAATGAAACATGGCGGTGGGCAGAGCCTTTACCCTAAGACTATGAAACCCTAAATAGTAGTGAGCCAGGCCCATCTGCCCCTTCTCGCCGTAAAGGGTCCCCAGATTATAGTAGACTTCGCTGAAAGCGGGATTGAGCTTGTGTACCTTTTCAAACAGGGGTAAGGCCTGATCGCGTTTTTTGCTCTCCTGATAAATCCGCCCGAGATAGTACAAGACCACGTCGTCCTGGGGATAACGCTGGGAAAGCTCACTCAATTTTTGTAAGGCCTCGGGATACTGATTATGGTTAAAATAAAAAATGGCCAGATCCCGTTTAATCAGCCGGTTATCCGGGGCAAGCCGCAAGGCCTGCTGAAACGCAGCCAGCGCGGCATCGTGCTGTTCTAAATTGGCCAGAGCCAGGGCTCGACCGTATTGAAAGGCGGGATTATTCGTCTCCCGCAACCCCTCCTGGGTCATCCGCCGCAAGAGTTGATTCGGGTTGCCGGAGAGCGATGCCAACTTGATGGTGAAGTATTGGAAATCAGGGTTGTCTCTTGCCGGCGGCAACTCCTTCTGATGTATAGCCAATTGGTGCGAGAGTTCCACGATCCGGTTATCCACATCCGGGTGGGTGCTGAGGTAGACGGGAAGCTTGCCGCCTTCCAACCACCGCTGTTTATTCATTTTGCTGAATATGGTCACCATATCCCGGGGATTATACCCGGCCTTGATCATCCATTTGAACCCCGTTGAGTCCGCCTGAGATTCGAAGTCCCGGCTGTATTTCAGCATGGCGCTTTCCCCGGCGGCCATGGACCCCATCAGCAGAGGCTGCGCCAGGGCCCCGCCCAGAAAAATCGACGCCAGGGCCCCGATTAAACTGGCGACAGTGGCAACGCGGGCTTTTTCCATCATCTTTGACATATGCCGCCAATAAACATGGGAAATTTCGTGGGCCATAACCCCTGCCAGTTCCCCCTCCCGGTCGGCCATGCGAATCATGCCGGTATGAATAAAGATGTAACCACCCGGCACGGCAAAGGCATTCATCGTGGGGTCATCTACAATAAAAAACCTGTAATGAAAAGGCTGGGGGCCCATTTGGGCGACCAGGTTTTGACCCAGGTGATTTATATAGGATGTCAGGAATGGATCTTGGATCAGAGGGACTACTTGCTGAATTTCCAAAAGAAATTGTTCGCCTATCTGCTCCTCCTTTTCAATGCTCAGGCCACCGGCCAACGCATCGAGAAAAGCCCAGCTGGACCCGACGGGGCCCAGGAGCAGACTCATAGCCAGGATGACAATGGCTACCAGCCTCCAGGGAGAACCTTGGTTCATGATGAGATGGTCTCAGGGTCCGGATCGGCGTCGGACCGGGACTCCTGGGATGAGGTGGCAGGGGGGTGGGCGCGGCTGTCGGTGTCAATCTGGGTCTTGGGGACTTCAGACCACAGGTCTTCCAGGTTATAAAATTCGCGCCGCTCCTGCAGAAAGATATGGATAACCACGGTATTGTAATCCATCAACACCCACTGTCCTTCTTCAAGACCTTCAACCCCCAAAGGCTTAACTCCGGCCTGGGCCAGGGCTTCCTCCACATGTTGGGCCAGGGCCGTGACGTGCCGGTGGGAGGCGCCGGAGCAGAGGATGAAGAAATCCGCAAACGAACAGAATTTGGTCACCTCCAGGCGCACCGGTTCCAGGCCCTGGTGGGCGACGATGGTCCTGACGGCCAAATCTGCCAGTGCTGCCGTGGTAAGAGGGGGTAAAGTTGCCGCCGCGCCTTCCTCCTTAGAGATAAAGTTTATGAGTAATTATATATTCTCGCACGGCCTCCGGCAAGAGGTAGCGAATCGAACGCCCCTGGCGCACCATTTCCCTGATGCCGGTGCCCGAGATGTCCATCAGAGTGGTTTCCTGCAAGACCACTTTAT
>PEWM01000104.1:0-2664 GCA_002779455.1 Deltaproteobacteria bacterium CG07_land_8_20_14_0_80_60_11 | reverse complement strand
CTTGCTCCACCGTGAGGGGCCGAAATAGGGGATGGACTTCCCCGAGGAGCACCTCGCCCAGCCGCTGGCGGTCATACCCGGGCCGATCCAACACCACGAAGTGGCTCAAGGTGAACAGGTCTTTATAATCCTTCCAGGTGGCTATTTCCAGGACAGCATCCAGACCCAGGATAAAATACAGTTCCCAGGCAGGCCCCACTTCCTGGCGGATCTGCCGCAGGGTTTCGATGGAGTAGGATCTTCCGGGGCGCCGCCCTTCCAGGTCGGATACCGACATTACCGGGTGGTCTCCCACCGCCAGCCGGCTCATCTCCAGGCGCACCTCGAAGGGGGTGATTCCCCGGGCGGTCTTGTGGGGCGGATGGCCCGCCGGAATAAACCAGAGGCGAGTCAGCCCCAGGGCCTCGCACACCTCTTCCGCCGACCGGAGGTGTCCGTAGTGCATGGGGTTGAACGTGCCTCCGAACAGCCCCAGACGCAGAGGCGCCTCAGGTTCTGATTTGCCCGTCGCCATAGACGATAAACTTGGTGGTGGTCAGTTCTTCCAGCCCCATGGGACCGAAGGCGTGCAGTTTGGAGGTGTTGATGCCGATTTCCGCCCCTAATCCGAGTTCGCCCCCGTCATTGAAGCGGGTGGAGGCGTTGACCAGGACCACGGATGAGTCCACCTCCTTTAAAAACCTCTGGGCCCGGGCATAATCCCGGGTGATGATGGCCTCGGTGTGGTTGGAACTGTACCGGGCGATGTGCGCCAGGGCCGCATCCAGGTCTGGCACTACCTTGACCGCCAAAATCAGGTCCAGAAATTCCGCCCCCCAATCTTCTTCCTGGGCCGGGCTCACCAAAGGATCGATCTCCCGGGTGCGGGGGCAACCCCGCAATTCCACCTGGGCCTTTTGGTACCGGGCGACCATCCGGGGCAAAAACCCCGGCGCCGCCGCTTCGTGGACCAGCATGGTCTCCATGGCGTTGCACACCCCCGGTCGCTGCACCTTGGCGTTGAAGCAGACCTCTTCGGCCATGTCCAGGTCAGCGGACTCATCCACGAAGATATGGCACACCCCCTTGTAATGCTTCAACACCGGGATGCGGGAATGCTCCGTCACGAACCGGATCAGCCCTTCGCCGCCCCGGGGAATAATCAGGTCCACCAGCTCGTCCTGTTTCAGCAGTTCCAGGGTGGCTTCCCGGGCCACGCTGGGGATGACCTGCACCGCGGCCTGGGGAACCCCGGCCTCGGCCAGGGCGTCCTGCATGAGCTGGCCCAGGGCCAGGTTGGAGTTAAGGGCCTCCTTACCTCCCTTGAGGATCACGGCGTTCCCACTTTTCAGGCAAAGGGCGGCGGCATCCACCGTGACATTGGGACGGGACTCATAAATAAAGCCGATCACCCCCAAAGGGATGCGCTGTCTCCCCACTTTCAGGCCGTTAGGGCGCACCCACATGCCGGTGACGGCCCCCACCGGGTCAGGCAGGGCCGACACCTCCTTGAGCCCTTTGATCATGGAGGCGAATACCTTATCGGAGAGCGTCAGCCGGTCAAGAAAGGCCGCAACGTGGCCCTGGGCCTGGGCCGCGTCTACATCCTGGCGGTTGGCCGACTGAATCTGGGCCTGGCGCTCCTTGAGAAGTTCCGCCACCCGGAGGATAACCCGGTCTTTGACTTCCCGGGACAGCGTGCCCAGGCGCCGGGCCGCGCCCTTCGCTTCCTGAGCCATATGATGAACCAGTTCTGGGATATTCATGGGTTCACTCCGTCTGGTGTTTTAGCCTGATCATAAAATATCATACTCAGGCTGGATTAAATATCCATCAATTTATTTGTAATAATCGAGATATGATTTTACATTCCAGGAAAATCAGTTCGCCTTTGGTCATAAAAGGTTGGATCATTTTGTTGGACCTCTGAATTTTTCCAAGAGTTTCTTATGCGGGCATTACTTGTCAATGATCTGAAATTTCAAACCTATGCTGGCAAACCGCATATCTTTTTGGTCCGGGTGGCCGGGCCCAATAACCGGACACTTTTTTTTAAGTCTTCCCGAGGTTAGAGGCGATGTCAATCTCATAGCCCTCGAAGGCCAGACGGTGACTGAGGGATTATGGACCCGGCTTGAGGCCCGGGACCCAAAAGGGGACCTGGAGATCATCACTGCCCAGGTTGGCGGACGGCTTAATTCTGCAAGTGGGGAAGAACACGCAAAACCGGGGCGAGGCGCAGGTGGAGGTTTGTCGGCAACCGCCCTATGTGGTGGTGGCCGTTAAGGACAGCGGCGTGGGTATTCCCCCGGCGGAAATCCCCCGGATTTGGGACCGCCTCTATCGCGGCGATAAAAGCCGGTCCACCAGTGGCCTGGGGTTGGGCCTGAGCCTGGTGAAAGCTGTGGTTGAGGCCCATGGCGGCCGGGTGGAAGTGGCCAGCGCAGTGGGAACCGGCTCTCTCTTCACCGTCTATCTGCCCGCCTAGCCTCTCCTCTCCAGATACCTTTTTGCCTCCTGACCGCAACCTTGCCGATTTGTAATGTTCCGGCAAGGTTCCGGTAATCTTGACTATCTATACTGATGACTAATACCACTTCGCAGTCAATTGGTAGCACAGGCTTTCCAGCCTGTGCAGGCGCAGGCTAAAGCCTGCGGCTACCAATAATTACTTTTTGATTGCAA
>PEWM01000219.1 GCA_002779455.1 Deltaproteobacteria bacterium CG07_land_8_20_14_0_80_60_11 | reverse complement strand
GACGGCCGCCCCACCAGGGTGCGCACTGCGCACCATGACATGGCGGGCAGTGCCCGCCCTACGTTAAATTCCTCTCGTTTTCCAGTTCCGGCTGGGTAACGCCAATGGGTGGCGAAGCTCTGGTTCGCCGGGTGGTGCGCGGTGCGCACCCTTGTACTGCTAACCGCCTCCCCGGAAGAAATTTAGCCCCAAGGCTCAGCTTGGTCTTCCCTCAGAGAAAGATTGTGATATAATTCTTATAGACCTGAGCGGCAGTATGCAGATCTGGCCGTAGCACTCCCCCAAGGAATATATGGAAGCTGAGCCACCCCAACCCGACGTCGAGTCCAAACCCGAACTGAATATCATTCAGGCTATCGAACTGGCCATCGCCCACGAGACCGAGGCCCGGAAGAGCTACCTGTCCCTGTCCCAGGAGACCGAGGATGCGGAGCTCAAGAGCCTCCTCAAAGAAATCGCCATGGAAGAGGCCAGCCATGAGGCGTCCTTGCGGAGCCGGCTGCGTCTCTACCAGGAGCGGCACGTGCTCCGGGACACCTTCTCCCGTTATGTGAGCCCGGAGTTGTGCGAAGAAATCTTGAAGAACCCGGGGCTGCTGGCCCTGGGGGGGCGGCGCCAGCAGGTGACGGTGCTGTTTGCCGATATCCGCAATTTTACCAGCATGTCGGAAGCCCTGGCCCCGGAGGCCGTGGTGGAGGTGCTCAACACCTACTTTACCGAGATGGTAGACCTGGTCTTTCAATATCACGGGACCCTGGACAAGTTTGTGGGAGACGCCCTGATGGCGGTGTTCGGGGTGCCGCTGCCGCTGCCCCAGGCGGCCACCCGGGCAGTGGAATGCGCCCTGGCCATGCAGCGCCATTTGAAAGAGATGCAGGCCGCGGGCCAGACCCCCATTCAGGGGATGCGCATCGGCATCAACACCGGGGAGGCTATCGTCGGCAACATCGGGTCCCACCGGCGCATGGACTTCACCGTGGTGGGGGACGCGGTCAACGTGGCGGCCCGGCTCCAGGAACTGGCCAAAGAGGTGGAAGCCGACACCCTGATCAGCGAGGCCACTTTCCGGGCCCTGGAGGGGCAGTTTCAGGCGGCGCCCGAGCCGTCGGTCGTGTTGCGGGGCCGCAAAGAACCCACGATCACGTATCGCCTCGGCGCTTGAGCCCGAAAAAGGCTGAGATTTATGGCCTCAGAGAAAAAAAAGAGTACGTGAAAAATCTTATTGACAAGCCTTGAGAGATGATTTATTGTGAAAAACTAGACGGCATGTGAAATATTTCACATAATTCTAAGACGTAAGTGCTTTCTGACAAAAAAACTCATTAAAGCCCGAGGAGGGAAATAGATGGCTTTAGTAAATCCGCTTGGTAAAGAGAAGAAATTAAAACCCTTGCTGCTTTCCCCGGCCCAGGTGGCTGAAGAGAAAAAGCGGGCCAAGGAACTCACCGTGGTCACCCTGACCTCCCGGGAAACGGCCGACCTCATCATGATGGGGATCGGCGGCTTCACCCCCCTGGACGGTTTCATGGGCCAGGCTGACTGGAAAGGCGCCGTCGGCGACCTGAAACTCACCGATGGCACCTTCTGGCCCATCCCCGTCACCATGTCCGTCAACCAGGGCAAGGCCGATTCCATCAAGATCGGCCAGGAAGTGCTGCTGGTGGACGAAGAGACGGAAGAAATGATGGGGACCATGAAGGTCACCGATAAGTACAAAATTGATAAAAAGTGGGAGTGCAAAGAGGTCTTCACCACCGACGACAAGGAGCACCCGGGCGTGCAGATGGTCATGAACCAGGAGGAAGTCAACCTGGGGGGCACCGTCAAGGTCTGGAGTGAAGGCCCCTTCCCGAAGCAGTACCCCGGCCTCTATATGCGGCCCTGGGAAACCCGGAAGATGTTTGAAGACAAGGGCTGGAACACCATCGCCGCCCTGCAGCTCCGGAATCCCATGCACCGGTCCCACGAGTACCTGGCCAAGGTCGCCATCGAGGTCTGCGACGGCGTCCTGATCCACCAGCTCCTGGGCAAACTGAAACCCGGCGACATCCCCGCGGAGGTGCGCACCGAGGCCATCAACGTCCTTACCCAGCACTATTTCGTCAAGGACACCGTCATCCAGTCCGGCTACCCCCTGGATATGCGGTACGCCGGTCCCCGGGAGGCGTTGTTCCACGCGGTGTTCCGCCAGAACTTCGGCTGCTCCCACCTGATCGTCGGTCGTGACCACGCCGGCGTGGGCGAGTACTACGGCCCCTTCGACGCCCAGAAGATCTTCCATCAGATCCCCAAGGACGCCCTGGAGCTGAAGCCGCTGCCCATTGACTGGACCTTCTATTGCCACAAGTGCGACGGCATGGCCTCCATGCGCACCTGCTGCCACGGCAAGGAAGACCGGCTGATGCTCTCCGGCACCATGCTGCGCAAGATGCTCTCCGAAGGTCTGGAAGTGCCGGATCACTTCAGCCGCCCCGAAGTCCTGGCGGTGCTGCGTAAGTATTACGCAGGTCTGACCGAGAAGGTGAAAATCAAGGTCCACGGTTTCGCCACCGGCGCCATCTCGGAGAAAAAGTAGGCAGAGTAAGTTGGTGGGAGGCGGAAATCGCCTTCCGCCTCCCACCACACTATGCAGGTATATTAAAGATAACTGCTTAACCCTAATAAGGAGGTTTTACGTTATGCCGAGTTTTGTAATCACGGAAAAATGTGACGGATGCAAGGCCCTGGACAAGACTGCTTGCCAGTACATCTGCCCCAATGACCTGATGGTTCTGAACGCCGAGAGCAAAAAGGCGTACAACCAGGAGCCGGAACAGTGCTGGGAATGCTTCAACTGCGTCAAGATCTGCCCCCAGCAGGCCATTGAAGTCCGCCACTATGCGGACATCATGCCCCTGGGCTCCAGCACCATCCCGCTCAGAGGCACCGACAACATCATGTGGACCATTAAGTTCCGGGACGGCAAAACCACCAAGCGGTTCAAGTTCCCCATCCGGACCACGGTGGAAGGTTCCATTGAGGCCCTAAAGGGCAAAGCCGCCCCGAACCTGGCGGACATCAAGAAACCCGGTTTCTTCACCGGCTCGGCCCGTACCGAGTAGTCTGCACCGCAGCGAAAATTCAAGGAGGTCAAAGAGATATGGCTCTGGAAAGAGAATTCTGTAAATGGTCTTTTTGTGCGAAACCGGAAGTAGTCACCGTTGAAACCGACCTGCTGCTGGTAGGCGGTGGGATGGCCGCTACCGGCGCCGCCGTGGAAGCGGCCGCCTGGGCCAAACCGGCCGGCCTGAAGATCGCCATGGTGGACAAAGCGGCCGTGGACCGCTCCGGCGCCGTGGCCATGGGCCTGTCGGCCATCAACACCTATATCGGCGAAAACACGGTAAACGACTATGTCAAGTATGTGACCAATGACCTGATGGGCGTTATCCGTGAGGACCTGGTGCATAGCCTGGGTTGCCACGTGGACCGGACCGTCATGGACTTCGAGGAATGGGGCCTGCCCATCTGGAAAAAGGACGCCGAAGGCCACACCGTGGACGGCCAGGTGGCCAAGGATGAAGGCATCACCATGCTGAAGGACGGCGGTAAGTGTGTCCGTTCTGGCCGCTGGCAGTGCATGATCAACGGCGAGTCCTACAAGGTGATCGTGGCCGAGGCGGCCAAGAACGCCCTGGGCATGGACAACATCTACGAGCGCGTCTTCATCGTCAAACTGTTGACCGACAAGAACGACAGCAACCGCATCTGCGGCGCCGTCGGTTTCAGCGTCCGGGAGCAGAAGACCTACGTCTTCAAGTGCAAGGCCATGATCATCGCCTGCGGCGGGGCGGTTAACATCTACCGGCCGCGCTCAGTGCAGGAAGGCCAGGGCCGCACCTGGTATCCGGTGTGGAATGCCGGTTCCACCTATGCCATGCCGGCGGAGATCGGCGCCAAGCTGGTGAACATGGAGTGCAGCTTCGTTCCGGGTCGGTTCAAGGACGGTTACGGCCCGGTAGGCGCCTGGTTCCTGTTCTTCAAGGCCAAAGCCACCAATGCCTTTGGCGAAGACTATATGGGCAGGAATATTGACGGCATCAAGAAAGAGTATCCCGGCTATACCAATCCTCCGAGCACCTGCCTGCGCAACCACGCCATGATGATCGAGATGCGGGAAGGCCGGAGCCCCCTCTTGATGCAAACCCCAGCTGCCATGGCGGAACTGGCCAAGGTGCTCTCCAAGAAAGAGCTCAAGCACCTGGAGGCCGAGGCCTGGGAAGACTTCCTGGACATGTCCATCTCCGCTGCCTCCCAGTGGGCCTCCATGAACATCGAGCCCGACAAGAAGCCGTCTGAGATCATCCCCTCCGAGCCTTACCTCATGGGTTCCCATGCCGGCGCCTGTGGCTTATGGGTCAGCGGCCCCGCCAAGAACTACATCGGCGCCCCCGATGACTGGTTCTGGGGTTATGACCGCATGACCACCGTAACCGGGATGTTCACCGCCGGTGACGGGGTGGGCGCCTCCGGGCACAAGTTCTCCTCCGGCTCCCACGCTGAGGGCCGCATGGCCGCCAAGGGCGCCGTCGCCTTCATCCTGGACCACAAGAACGACAAGCTGGAAGCGGGTCAGAACATCGAAGAGATGATCGCCGAGATCTACCTGCCCTTCGAGATCTACGAGAAGTACAAAGACTACACCACCGCCCCGGACATCAACCCCAACTACCTGCGGCCCAAGCACATCCAGGCCCGGTTGCAGAAGATCATGGACGAGTACGTCGGCGGCTGTATCAACATGTACACCACCAACAGGGCCATGCTGGATATAGCCCGGGAGCGCATCGACATGCTGAAGGAAGACGCCCAGCACATGGCGGCGTCCGACCTGCACGAGCTGATGCGGGCCTGGGAGCAGTACCACCGTATCCTGGCCGCTGAGGCCCACATGGAGCACATCCTCTTCCGGGAGGAGACCCGTTATCCCGGCTACTATTACCGGGCCGATTTCCCGAAGCTCGATGACAGCAAGTGGAAGGCCTTCACCATTTCGCAGTACGACAAGAAAGCCAACACTTGGAAGTTCGAGGCCAAGCCTTACAAACAGCTGGTGAAGTAAGAACGGCTAGGTTCCGGGGCTTCGGGCGATCCCGAGGCCCTGGGCTGTTTTTTGGCCGTGGTATCAGGCCCCCCGGCCAGCCACGGCCAATTTTTTTAGGGGGAGGCATCATCATCCCCACACCAGAGTGACGTAGTTTTTCCCTTGCACCCATATTCACAATGTATTATATCTGGAGAAAGTGGGTCTCAGGGCCTGGGCCGGAGCCGAGACCCGGCCGAAGCTCTGGATCGCTTCAATGTCCCCAAGGAGGACTTGTGTGAACGCCGATAACAAAATTCTGGTCATCGGGGGAGGCATGAGCGGCCTCACCGCAGCCCTGGAGGCGGCGGAAGCCGGGTCTCAGGTGATCATCACCGAGGCGGGCCCTTACCTGGGCGGCCGGGTTGCCCAACTCCACCGATACTTCCCCAAGCTCTGCCCTCCCACCTGCGGTTTGGAAATCAACTTTCGCCGGATCAAAGAGAATCCCCACATCAGCTTTTACACCATGGCGGAAGTGACCCAGGTCAGCGGCAGCGCCGGCAATTTCGACGTCACCGTAAAGGTGCGCCCCCGCTACGTCAATGATCGCTGTGTGGCGTGTCATGCCTGTGCGGAAGCGTGCCCCCAGTGGCGGGTCAACGATTTCAACTACGGTCTGGACAAGACCAAAGCGGCCTATCTGCCCTACGATATGGCCTTTCCCCAACAATACGTCATCGACAAAAGCGCGTGCAGCAGCGACTGCGGCCAGAAGTGCCTGGAGGCCTGCGCCTACGACGCCATCGAGCTGCATCAGAAACCCCAGACCTTGAACTTCAACGTGGGCGCGATCATCATGGCATCCGGCTGGGAACCCTACGACGCCACCAAGATGGACAATCTGGGGTTCGGCGTCGTGGCCAACGTCATCACCAACATGCAGATGGAGCGCCTGGCGGCCTCCAACGGCCCCACCGGCGGCCAGATCCTCAGGCCCTCGGACCAGCAGTCGCCTAAGAAAGTGGCCTTTGTGCAGTGCGCCGGCTCCCGGGATGAAAACCACCTGCCTTATTGTTCCTACATCTGCTGCATGGCCTCCCTGAAGCAGGCCACCTACGTGCGGGAAAAGGCCCCGGAGGCCGAGGTTTATATCTTTTACATTGATATCCGCACCCCGGGCCGCTATGAGCAGTTCTACTGGAAGGTCCGGGACGATGAGAACGTCCATCTGATTAGGGGTAAGGTGGCCAAGATCACCCAGGAACCCGGGACCGACAACGTCGTGGTGGTGGCGGAAAATACCGCTACGGGCAACAAGCAGAGTATGGTCTTCGATATGGTGGTCCTGGCGGCGGGCATGGTGCCCTCCACCAAAGCCTCTCCCTTCCCCCTGCCGTTGTCTTACACCCCGGATGGCTTTGTCATTCAGGACCTGTTGCCGCCGGGAGTTTACGCCGTGGGAACCTTGAAGGGGCCCCTGGATGTGACCAAGTCGGTGCAGGATGGCACCGGGGCCGCCCTTAAGAGTCTCATCGCCCTGGGCAGGAGGTCATGATGGAAATGGAAAAGAAATACGGCGTCTATTTGTGCAAGGGCTGTGGCATCGCCGATGCCATAAATTTTGAGAGCCTCCATAAGGTGATCAAAAAATCGGGGAAGATCCAGCACATCAAAGAAGCTGACATCCTCTGCAGCCCCGAGGGCCGGGCCCTGATCCTGAAAGACCTTAAGACGGATGGCGAAGGCATTAATTCCATCGTCGTGGCGGCCTGCTCTCCCCGGGTGAAATACGAAGAGTTCGATTTCCCCAATATCCTGGTGGAGCGCTGCAACATCCGGGAGCAGGTGGCCTGGACCCAGGAACCCAATAACGAGCATACCCAGGCCCTGGCGGAAGACTATCTGCGCATGGCCTGCGCCCGCATCAAGAAGGCCGAGATGCCGGAGCCGTACCAGACCGAATGCGACAAGACCATCCTGGTCATCGGCGGCGGCACCGCGGGCTTAAGCGCCGCCCTGCAAGCGGCCAACAACGGCTACCAGGTGGTCCTGGTGGAGAAAGAGGCGCAACTGGGCGGGTTCGCCGCCAAGATGTACCGGCAGACGCCTTCCAGCTACCCCTACACCACCCTCCAGGAGCCGGTGGTCTTTAAGAAGATCCAGGAAGTCCAGAATCACCCGAAAATCAAGGTGATGACCTCCGCCACCCTGGAGAAGCTCGATGGGGAGCCGGGCCTTTTGGACGCCACCATCAAAGTGGGCGGCGACGTAGAGACTCTGCGGGTGGGGACCGTGGTGCTGGCGGCGGGTTGGAAGCCTTACGACGCCACCAAGCTCACCAAGCTGGGCTACGGCTTGTCCAAGGATGTGATCACCAATATCGAGATGGAGGAGATGGCCAAGGCGGGCAAGATCGTGCGGCCCTCCGACGGCAAAGCTCCCGAATCGGTGGCCTTCATTCAGTGCGCCGGTTCAAGGGACCCGGAACATCTCCCCTACTGCTCCGACTTCTGCTGCACGGCCTCCCTGAAGCAGGCCCTGTATGTCCGGGAGCAGAACCCCAACGCCATCGCCTATATCCTCTACAAGGATATCCGCACCCCGGGGCAGATGGAGCTGTTCTACAAGCAGGTGCAGAGTGATCCCGGCGTGATGCTCACCAAGGCGGAGATCGCCGAAGTGGGCTTAGGTGACGGCGGCAAGCTCCGGATCCACGCCACCGACACCCTCTTAGGCGAGAACGTCATCTTCGAGGCCGACCTGGTGGTCCTGGCCACCGGCATGGTCCCCAGGACCGCAGACGAGCCGGTGCTCAATCTCGGCTACCGTCAGGGACCGGGGCTGCCTGATCTGGAGCTGTTCAGCGGCTTCGCCGACTCTAACTTCATCTGCTTCCCGTACGAAACCCGGCGGACCGGCATCTATGCCGCCGGCTGCGTCCACCAGCCCATGAACATGGCCATGGCCATGGAGGATGGCGTGGGCGCCGCCTGCAAGGCCATTCAGGCCGCGGAGCACGTCGCCGCAGGGATGGCGGTGCACCCCCGATCCTGGGACGAGACCTTCCCGGACCCCTTTATGCAGCGCTGCACTTCCTGTAAGCGTTGCACCGAGGAATGTCCCTTCGGCGCCATCGAAGAAGATGAAAAAGGCACGCCCTTTTTCAAGATTAACCGCTGCCGCCGCTGCGCCACCTGCATGGGGGCCTGCCCGGAGCGTATCATCTCCTTCAAGGACTTTAGCGTGGACCAGATCGGCTCCATGCTCAAATCCCTGGATGTCCCGGAAATCGAGGATGAGGACGATCCGTTGGCGCCTCTCCGGGTCATCGGCCTGGTGTGCGAAAATGACGCCTACCCGGCCCTGGACGCCGCGGCAATGCACAAGCTGCGCCTGAACCCGATGATCCGGTTCATCTCGCTGCGCTGCCTGGGGTCCTTTAACATGGTGTGGGTCTCCGACGCCCTGTCCCGGGGAGTTGATGGCATCATTCTCCTGGGCTGCAAGCACGGGGACGACTATCAGTGTCACTTCGCCAAGGGCAGCGAGCTGTGCGAATACCGCATGAGCAAGTTGTCAGAGACCCTGGATAAATTGGGCCTGGAATCAGACCGGGTGATACAGTACCAGATCGGCCATTCCGACTTCGACCTCCTGCCCAAGCTTATTGACGACTTTGTGGCCCGGGTGCGAGAGATCGGCCCCAACCCCTTCAAGGAATTATAGGAGGTATGATCCATGGCAGGTGAAATTCTCATTAAACCGGACCTCCAATTCGTGAAGCGGGTGATAGCCGCCGGGGGGGACACGGTCAAGAAGTGCTATCAATGTGATACCTGTTCGGTGGTGTGTAATCTTTCTCCGGATGAGAAGCCTTTTCCCCGGAAGGAGATGCTTCAGGCCCAATGGGGGCTGAAAGAGGTGCTGAGCGACCCGGATATCTGGCTGTGCCACCAGTGCAGCGACTGCACGGTCTACTGCCCCCGGGGCGCCAATCCCGGCGAGGTCCTGGGTGTCCTCCGGCAGATGGCCATCGAGAAGTATGCCACGCCGCCGGTGCTGGCCAAGGCGGTGGGAGACCCCAAGTTCCTGCCGCTGCTCATCGCCTTCCCGATGATCTTGCTGGCGCTGGCAGCCAAGATGTTTGGTTATCTGGGGATCCCCGAGGGTGAGATTGTTTACGGCAAGATGTTCCCCACCCTGTTGATTGACTTCATCTTCACAGGCGCGGCGGCTTTTGCCGTGGCGGTCCTGGCCAAGGGCGCTCTGGCCTTCTGGCAGGATATCAATGCGCCTCACCCGTGGCGGGTCAAGGTGGAAGGCAACCTGGCGGGGAACCTCATCGCCACCCTGAAAGACATTTTGTTCCACAACCGTTTCCGGTTGTGCGAAACGACGTATAAGCGATCCACCAACCACCTGTTCCTGGTGTTTGGATTTATCTTCCTGGCCATGGTTACTGGTCTGGCTTTTTACCACGAGTGGTTTGATCCTCACGGCCAGATTACCAAAGTGTACGTGACGATGAAACTCCTGGCCATTCCGGGTACCGCCGCTTTGCTCTATGGCATTTGGAACCTCATCAAAGAGCGCCAGGCCAACGCCGAAAAGGCGGGGTACGGGTCCTACTATGACTGGTTCCTGATCTACGTGATCTTGGTCGTGGGCGCCACCGGCCTGCTCTCCTGGCTGTTCCGGCTGGTGGGCATCGGGATCCTGGCCTACCCCACGTACTTTCTGCACCTGACCGCCATCTTCATGCTGTTTTTCTATGCCCCGTACACCAAGCTGGCCCACATCGTCTACCGCACCGTGGCCATGCTCCACGCCCGCATGTCGGGCCGGGGCTTCTAAACGCAACGGCAGGCGCCTGAAACCCAGCCGGCCCCCTTGCGGGGGCCGGTTTTTTTTATGGTGTGTTGGGACGTTCCATTAACTCAAAAGTGATTTTATTTTAATCAATTCTACTCTCCTGTTTTTTTTGGGGATAGTCACTCATGGGCCTTCGGCCCACCCGCAAATCATGAAAAGATATGGTGGCACAGGTTTTCAACCTGTGCTGAGGAACTTTTCAAGGCAGGAACCGATTTGAATCTAGGAGAGGAGGTTAGGAGCTAAAGGTATGAATCTTCACTATACCCCACATGGTATGTTTTCCTTGACTTGTGGGGTATATACCCCACAAGCTTGCTTTTTTATAGGTTGTGGGGTATAATATATATCAGAGAGAGTCGATCCATGGTTATCGAACAGGTTTGGGAAGAAAGTCGGGACTATTACCTCAACTATCAAAAAAGGCTTATCGGAGAGTTGCTGATTTCTCCGGTGGGGTCGATTAAGCGCCGAAAAAGCTGGGGGGGTTGGTTCTTATACCTGCATAAACGGAAAGGGCAAGGATTTGAAGATGTTTATCTCGGCGGCGAAAGCGATCCATCCGTAAAAAAGATCGCTGAAAAGATTGAAAATCGGCAAAGATTGATCCGTGAATTACGCTCCACCAAAAACGCCTTAAAACTTTTGAAAGCTAATAAAATGTCTCGAGCATTGAAAGATTTTACGGACCCCCTTCGGAAGCTTCTTGCAGCAATGGAGCGACTCGGCTTTTTTGAGGCTGGCATTGAGCTTGTCGGCAGCTATTGTTTTAAAGTCTATCAAAGTCATTTTGGGGTTGAATGGTTTCCTTTACGTACCATAGATATCGACTTCGCTGTCCCGATCCCTTATAAAGGACCACCTACAGATTTGGAAGCCGTGCTCAAGGAACTTGGTTTCAGACAGGAATTTTGCACCGACGGTACCATTTATTTTGAAGGCAATGGGCTTAAGATAGAATTTCTACAACCGAGAAAAGGCATTGGCACCAAAGGGCGATTACCTGAAGTCAAAGAATTATCTACGGTTCCAATACCGCTACCTTATCTTAATATACTCCTCGACAATAAACTGGAAGTTTCATTGAGAGATATCGGGCGCATCGCCTTACCATCTATGCCCGCCTTTACTTTGCATAAACTCTTGATTGCTCCTCTTTCTGAAAGAAAAGCAAAACTGGAAAAGGACTATATCCAGGTCTGCGCCGTGGCGAAAAAAATCTTTACTGATAGCAATTTAATTGATGAGGTTCACAGAATCTTCGTGAATATGCCGCAAAGTTGGCGCAAAAAAATCAGTGATTCGGTTCAAATTCTGCCGGATTTTGTGGGAGATTGTAACGTCGATTTTTCGATACTACTATCAAACCAAAAGTAAATTTGATGTGACCTTACTTTTTCCCCCTTCGGGGGACCCCATACACCAACATGGCCCATAGCGTCTACCGCACCATGGCCATGCTCCACGCCCGCATGTCGGGCCGGGGCTTCTAACCGGGGCATCCGGTACCCCGGAGTGCATTATAGGATTTTTATTTAGCTGCAATTTTGATAAGATATCCATAAGTCAAGAAAAAACCTAAGGAGTTGAACATGGTAGATATGAACATGCGGGTGGTGGAGCCCCGGAAGCTGACTACGGAGAGCCGCTTCAAGTTCCGGTGTCACCCGGGGGTGGCGTGCTTCACCGAGTGCTGCGGCAAGACCACCATCATCCTCACCCCCTATGACATCCTGCGCCTGAAAACCCGCCTGAATATGAAGGCGGCTGACTTTCTGGCCCAATATACCCGGATGGAACTCCATGACAAGTCGGGTCTGCCCATGGTGATCATGGATATGCCCCGGTTCGAGAACCGCTGCCCCTTTGTCAGGCCGGTCACCGGCTGCACGGTCTATAGCGACCGCCCGGCCACCTGCCGCTACTATCCCATCGGCCAGGGCACCCTCATCACCGAAGAGGGCCTGGATGAATTCTATTTCTACGTCCGGGAGGAGCACTGCCGCGGTTACGAAGAGCAGGACGAGTGGACCGTAGCCACCTGGCGGCAAGACCAGGGCGTGGACCGGTACGACGAGATGAACCGGGACTGGAAGCTCATGATGCTGCGCCGGGCCGAAAATGGCGGGCCGTTTACGGATGACCGGGGCAACCGGCTCTTCGCCATGGTGATGTACGACCTGGACCAGTTCCGGAACTTCGTCTTCAAGAGCCGCTTCTTGAACACCTTCCACGTGGACGACGACGTCAAGGAGAGGATCTGGGACGATGACGAGGAGCTCTTAAAGTTCGGGTATCAATACCTCAAGAGTGCCTTGAAGATCGAGGACACCCTGGAGGTGAAACAGCCTCTGGGTCCGGGCCCCGGGGCCACCACCATGACGTTCTGAGCGCCGCCGGGAGGACCGGCGGCTCGTGCCTTGGCCCTCCCTTAAACCCTGCGTCCGGCTGAGCTGATCATCTCGCCGGGGACCTGACCAGGAGGCAACGTGACCCCAACCTTAGAACTTCAGGCCAGTGCGGCGGAGATCACCGAGATCCTGCAAAACCACCGGGTGGTGGCCGTGGTGGGGCTGTCTGCCGATCCCAGCCGGCCCAGCTATCGGGTGGCCCAATACCTTCAGGAGCATGGCTTTCGCATTGTGCCGGTCAATCCCGGCTGCCAGGAGATTTTGGGGGAAAGGTGTTACGCCGGTCTCAAGGACATCCCCTT
>PEWM01000065.1:11828-11970 GCA_002779455.1 Deltaproteobacteria bacterium CG07_land_8_20_14_0_80_60_11 | reverse complement strand
CTTAATGGTCATTTCAATGACTCAGTAGTCATAATATCGGACTTGGCGCGAGCTGCCTTGAAAAGTTCCTCAGCACAGGTTGAAAACCTGTGCCACCATATCTTTTCATGTTTTACGGGTGGGCCAAAGGCCCAGGCGCGAC
>PEWM01000065.1:0-11783 GCA_002779455.1 Deltaproteobacteria bacterium CG07_land_8_20_14_0_80_60_11 | reverse complement strand
CCAATCTGACAAATTTTACAAAAATGCCAGCTTCCCCCAAAGCCACTAAGAAGGAAATCGTCACCGCGTTTCGCACCCGGGAGATCCTGGCCGCGGCCCGGAAACTGTTGGAGCAGCGCGGCCCGGAAGCCATGACCATGGGGGAGATCGCCGCCGCCGCCGGAGTGGCCAAGGGCACGTTGTACCTCTATTTCCAGAGCAAAGACGATCTGATCCAGGCCCTCATCGCCCAGGTGGGGGAAAACATCCTCCATGACGTGGAGGTCTCTCTGGTGGCCCCTGGGACGCCGCCGGAGAAATTGATCCGGATGGTGTCCGTCCTCCTGGAGTATCTCAACCGGGACCGGCTGTTATTTCCCATATATGCCCGGGAGTTGCTCCAGGGGGAGGGGGCATCCCGGGAAGGATTCCGGCGCCGCTACCAGGAATTGGAAGAGAAATTTGTCACCCTGGTGACGCGCCTGTTTGCCGACGGCATTGCCGCCGGCCAGTTTATTTCCGCCAATCCCCGCCTCCTCACCTTCTTGATCCGGGGGTTGGTCCGGGCCACCGGCTACTATCAGAAGGCTGAAGGACAGGCGGATGCGGCCAAAGAGGCCTTACCGGTTATCCTCACCCTTATCTCCTCCGGTTTGATCCGGGAAAAGCAATCTTTAGCAGAGGAAGCGGCGCTATGACGGCCAGAAACTTGTGGCGAGGGCTCGGATTCGCACTGATACTGTGGGGCGCCTCGGTCTTCCCAGGCGGGACCGCCGAACCCCCGGCGCCCCACCTGGATCTGAAGGAAGCCCTGCGCCTGGCCTTTAAGGCCAACCCCAATCTGCAGATCAGCCGCCTCCAGGCCCTCATCGCCGGCGAGCAGGTGGTGCGGGCCAGGTCGGGGCTGCTGCCCCAGGTTAAAACCCAGGTGGGCCAGACCATTTACGATGATCCTCTGAAGTTTAGCTTTACGGGTGGGGCAGCCTTTCCCCAGACCAACCGTAACTTCTGGAGCAGCCAGACCTCCGTGAACCAGTTGCTCTTCGACTTCTGGGGCGCCCCGTCCAAATATATGGCGGCCATTAAGGGCCATCAGGCCAGTCTGCTGGACACCGCCCAGACCCGGGACAACGTGTTTCTGACGGTGGCCCAGGGATACTTCAAAACCCTCCGGGCCAAAAAAATGGTGGAAGTGGCCAAGCAGAATGTCTTTGACCTCAAGGAGCATCTCCGCCTTGCCCAGGACCAGTACCAATTCGGGATCGTGACTTTCAATGACGTGCTCCAGGCCAAGGTCTCCCTGGCCGACGCCCAGCAGAACCTGATCGTGGCCGAAACCGACTTTATCGACCTCCGGTCGTCGCTGAACAAGGTCCTGATGTTGCCGGTGACCGCCGCCACGGTCCTGAAGGATGAGAAAGTCGACCTCAAGGCCTGGGCCCTAAGAGAGGCCACGGACGTCGCCTTGAAGCGCCGGGCCGATCTCAAGGCCTCCCAGGAGCGCATCCGGCAGCAGGAAAAGACGGTGGTGGAGACCCGATCCCAGTTCTTTCCCCAGTTTGGCGTCCAGGCGGGGCATCTCTATCAGGTAAACAATAGCCTGCTGCACAATCACCAGTGGTTCGCCATCTTTGCCATGAACTGGAACATCTTTTCCGGTTTGGACACCAAGGCGGCGGTCTCCCAGGCCAGGCTCAAGGTGCAGCAACTTGAGGAGCAGCATAAGGATATGAATGAGCAGGTCCAACTGGATGTCCAGACCGCTTACCTGAAGATCAAAGAGACCGTGGACCGGATCAGGACCACGGAAACCGCGGTGACCCAGGGCGAGGAAAATCTGCGTCTCAACGAAGAGCGCTATAAGGAAAGCGTCGGGACCGCCACCGACGTCATTGACGCCGATACCCTCCTGACCAGGACCCGGGTCAATTACTGGACCGCGGTGTACGACCATCAGATGGCCAAGGCCCAGATGCTCTGGGCCATCGGCGGCATCAATGAACTCCTCCCCCAGGAGAACCAGCCGCGCCATGTCCCGTAAACTTCTCGCCCGCATCGGTATCGGGGGCCTGGTCCTCCTCATGGTCGGGGCCGGGGCCGCCTACTGGAGGCACATCCACATTTTCGTCAGCACCGACGACGCCTACGTGGCCGGTTATGTGGGCGTCATTTCGGCCCGGGTGCCGGGGCGGGTGGCCAAAATACTGGTGGACAACAACCAGCACGTCACTCCCGGCCAGGTCCTGGTGACCCTGGAGCCCCAGGACTATGATACCGCGGTGGCCAAGGAAGAGGGAAACCTGGGCCGGCTGCGCCAGGAACTGGCCCAGGCCTACGTCCGGGTCTCCACCGCCAAAACCCGGGTACCCCAGGCGGAGGCCAATTTTAAGATGGCCAGCCTCGATAAGAGCCGCTATACCAGCCTGTTTGAGCGCCGCACCATCCCCAAACAGACCCTGGACCAGGTGGAAACCCGCTACCGGATCAACCAGGCGGAGGTGAACAAAACCCAACGGGAACTCAAGGAAGCCCTGGCCGCCATCGGCGGCTCCACCGGCATCCCCCTGGACGAGCAGCCGGCCATCAAGGAGGCCAAAGCCAGACTGGCGCAGGCCCGCCTCAACCTGGGCTATGCCAAGATCACCGCCCAGATCGAAGGCTACATCACCAGGCGGCAGGTGGAAGTGGGCAACTGGGTCCAGCCGGGACAGCCCTTGATGATGCTCGTGCCTCTGGCCGCGTCCCAGCTGTGGGTCCAGGCCAACTACAAAGAGACGGAACTCAACCACATGTATATCGGCCAGCCCGCCAGGGTCCGGGTGGACACCTACCCCGGGGTCGAATTTGAAGGCCGGGTGGATTCCATCATGGCCGGCACCGGCTCGGCCTTTTCGCTCCTGCCCCCGGAGAACGCCACCGGCAACTGGGTGAAGGTGGTCCAACGCGTCCCGGTCAAAATCACCCTGATTCCGCCTTTCCCCGCTAACCGCCCCCTGCGCCTGGGGATGTCCACCGAGGTGATCGTCGACACCCGGGAACGCACCGGCAAACGGCTGCTGGGGCCAGAGGGCCATTTTTCTTCCAGATAAGTTTTGAGGCCCCCTGGCCGCCTCCCGGTACCGCCGGACCCCATGAAGTCTTCCGGAGCACTACATGGCGCCGGAAAAGCCGGGGCAATCCCTGGGACGTCAAAGTTATGGCCCGGATCGATCAGGTGGTTCACCCAAGATGACCACTCCGAATAGCGGCTCCCCGGTGGCGGTCAACAAATGGCTGATCACCATCGCGGTGATGGCCGGCACCTTCATGGAGATCGTCGACACCACGGTGGTCAACGTGGCCCTGCCCCATATCGCCGGCAGCCTGGCCTCCTCGGAGGACGAAACCACCTGGATCCTGACGGCCTATCTGGTCTCCAACGCCATCATCCTGCCCATCACCGGGTGGCTGTCGGCGCTGTTCGGCCGCAAACGCTTTCTGATTCTCTGCATAGCCCTGTTCACCGTCAGTTCCATGTTGTGCGGCGCCGCCACCAGTCTCGGGATGCTCATCGTCTTCCGCATCATCCAGGGCGTCGGCGGCGGGGCGCTCCAGCCCATCTCCCAGGCCATTTTGCTGGAAACCTTCCCGGTCCAGGAGCGGGGCATGGCCATGGCCATTTGGGGCATCGGGGTAATCATCGCCCCCATTGTGGGGCCGGTCATGGGGGGCTGGGTCACCGACAACCTCACCTGGCGCTGGGCCTTTTACATCAACCTGCCCATCGGCCTGCTGTCTCTGATTCTCACCTATCTGTTCATCTTCGATCCGGATTACATCCGGCGCCAACGGGCCGGCAGCATCGACTACTGGGGGCTGGGGCTCTTGATCGTGGGTCTGGGAGCCCTCCAGGTGGTGCTGGACAAAGGGGAGCGGGACGACTGGTTCTCTTCCGCCTTCATCACCCGCCTGGCCATCATCGCGGCGGTGGGCTTAATCGTCCTGATCTATCATGAGCTCAAAACCAGGCACCCGGTGGTGGACCTCCGCCTCTTCAAGGAACGGAACTACGCCGCCGGGGTGACCATCATGTTTTTTTTCGGGTTTGTCCTCTATGGCAGCATCATGCTCCTGCCCCTGTTCCTCCAGACCCTCATGGGCTATGACGCCACCCTGGCGGGCTGGGCCCTGGCCTTCGGCGGCATCGGCTCCCTGATGATCATGCCGGTGGTGGGCCGGCTGACCATGGTGATGGACAGCCGCAAAATAGTCTTTGTGGGCCTGTTAATCAACGCCTATGCCGTTTACCTTATGAGCGGCTACACTACCGGCATTGATTATTATCACGCCTGGTGGCCCCGGTTCGTCCAGGGGTTTGGTTTAGGGGCCACCTTCGTATCCCTCACCACCCTCACCATGTCCCGCATCTCCCAGGAGAAAATGGGCAACGCCACCGGCATCTTCAACCTGATGCGCAACCTGGGGGGGTCTTTCGGCATCGCCACGGCCACCACCCTCCTGGCCCGGCGGAGCCAGTTCCATCAGGGTCGCCTGGTGGAGCACCTCACCCCCCTGTCCCAGCCCTTCAACGACTGGCAGCAGCGCCTGTCCCAGGCCTTGCCGGATTTGGGGGCCGGCTGGCAGTGGTGGAATGCCCCCGAGGCCATGGCCGGGCTTTATCAGGAAGTGCTGCGCCAGGCGAAAATGCTGGCCTTCTGCGACGATTACTGGTTCTTCACCATCGTCTTTCTCTGCCTGCTGCCCCTGGTTTTTCTCATGCGTCGCGGCCCCAAGCCTGCCGTCGCCGAAGAGCCGGGGAGGGAACCCCTTCCTTGATCCGCCGCACTCTGATATAATTTTTAGATAACGGCCATTACCCGGCCGGGTGATGATCTCCGCCGCCCCAGGGCGAGAAGGATGCGTGGTTGCGCCTCGTCAATCTTATTCTCCTGCTGATCGCCTCCATTTTCTTCGTCTGGATTCTCAATGAGGTGGGGTGGAATACCCTGGGGCATTATCTCTGGCAGGTAGGGTGGTACTGGCCGCTGCTCCTGCTGCCTTATGGGGTGGTCAACTGGCTGGAAGCCTGGTCCTGGAAGTATATCCTGGTCCACCCGCCGGCCAAGACCACGGTGGGCCGCCTCTTCTGGCTGCGTCTCGGGGGGGAAGCCCTGAACCAGCTCACTCCCACCGCCAGTCTGGGGGGCGAGCCCTTCAAGGCCTCCCGCCTCCAGGCGTGCGGCGTGCCTCTGGAGGTGGCCAGCGCCTCGGTGGTGATCCTCAAGGGCATCCTGGTCCTGAGCCTGACCCTGTATATCTTTACCGGGTTGGCCCTGGCCCCCTTCTACCTGCCGGAGGCGGCCAAGCATATGCTGTTTTTATGCCTGGCGGCCATGGGCCTGGCGGCCGCCGGCATCATTTTCGTCGTCGTCCAGCGCCGGGGACCCTGCGGCAACAGCTTCCGCTTCCTCTCCCGACGCGGCTTGGTCCCCCACTTTCTCAGGGATCAGGAGGGCTTTTTGGAGGACGTGGATACCGCCATGTCCCATTTTTACCGGCAATATCCGGCCCGGGCCGTGCTGGCCTTTTCCCTGTTTTTCCTCAGCTGGCTGCTCCATTCGGTGGAGGTCTACCTGATTTTCTGGCTCCTGGACCACCCCATCAGCGTGGGCATGGCGGTCTGCCTGGACTCTCTGGCCATGCTCTTCACGGCCCTGGGGTTTTTCATCCCCGCGGCCATGGGGGTGCAGGAGGGCGGCAATATTCTGTTGGCCCTGGGCTTCAAGCTGGGTTTCGATCTGGGCGCGGCCTTCAGCATCCTCAGGCGCATCCGGGAGGCCTTCTGGCTCTGCCTGGGCCTGGTGGTGGTCTGGCGGGAGAAGTAATACCGTTTTCAGTTTTCGGTTTCCGGTTAAATAAATTTGTAATATCAACGAATTAATAAGCTGGATTGTTTCATTGGAAACGAAAATTGGTATAACCTGGAGCCGCAGGCCTAGCGGTTGGAGACACCTTTTGACCAGTCACTCACGGGCCTTTGGTGGCACAGGTTTTCAACCTGTGCACTCGCACCGGTAAGATACCGGTGCCACCAAGAACTTTCGAAGACAGATAACCTATTGATATCACACGTAGGGGCGGGTTTCAAACCCGCCCCTACATTCCGAACATGGTATAACCTGCTTCCTGGACACAGGCTGGAAAGCCTGTGCTACCAATTTAAAGAACTTTTCGGGACAGTCGCGCATGGGCCTTTGGCCCACCCGCAAATTATGAAAAGATATGGTGGCACAGGTTTTCAACCTGTGCTGAGGAACTTTTCACGGCAGTGGTAATTGAGGAGGCGCCTTACCGGCCCGCCTGGCGAGCCCCCGGCGGGGCCGCACATTTCATTCAAGGAGTACATCGTGACGTACCCGTATTTTCGCTTGTCCACCCGGATGTTTGCCCCCCTGCTGGCGACCGCCCTCGCTTTGGCGCTCGCCCTGGCAGGCTTTACAAGCGGCTGGCCCCGCGACCTGGAGGCGGCCGAAACCGCGTCGCCCGAACCCGCCGCTCCCGCGGCCCAGGCAACCCCGCCGCCCGTCGCCCCCGCAACTCCGGCGGCCCCGGCCGGCCCCGCGACGGCGCCTATCCCAACCAAGAAAGCGGCGGCGGGCAAGAAGGCCGCCAAGCGGGCCAAAGGGAAAAAGGCCCCGCCTCCCGGAAAAATCGCGCCCCCGGGCAAGTACAACGCCGGCGAGGACCCCGAGTATGCGCAACGTTGCGGCTGGCCGGTGAAAGCCCCGCCGCCGCTGCCGGGATCAATCCTGCCGGAGAAGCGGATCGTCGCCTACTACGGCAACCCGCGCTCCAATAAGATGGGGGTGCTGGGGGAGTACCCGAAGGACGAGATGCTGCGGCGCCTAAAAGTGGAGGTGGCCAAATGGGAGAAGGCTGATCCGTCGTTGCCGGTACAGCCCGCCCTGCACCTGGTCGCGGTGGTGGCCCAGGGGGCGCCGGGCAAGACCGGCAAGTACCGGATGATCCATCCGGACGCGTTGGTCAACGAGGTTTACGGCTGGGCCAAGGAGGTAAACGGCATCCTCTTTATCGACATTCAGACCGGTCATGAGAATATCCGCACCCTGCTGCCGCGCTTCGAATGGATCCTGAAGAATCCGGACGTGCACCTGGGGATTGACCCGGAGTTCAACTTGATCAAGAGCGGCAAAATACCGTGCACCAAGATCGGCACCTATGACGCCGCGGACATCAACTATGCCTCCGGCTACCTGCAGGAACTGGTGAAGAAGTACAATCTCCCGCCGAAGGTGTTCGTGGTGCACCGCTTCACCCGCAACATGGTCACCAATGCCAACAAGATCGTGCTCCGCCCCGAGGTGCAGATCGTTATGGACATGGACGGCTGGGGCGCCCCCTGGCTGAAGCGGGATTCATACCGGGATTATATCGTCGCCGAGCCGGTGCAGTTTACCGGCTTCAAACTCTTCTATCACAATGACACCAAGAAAGGCGACCCGCTGATGACGCCGGAGGAGATCCTGAAGCTGAACCCGAAGCCGATTTACATCCAGCACCAGTAAGAGCGGGGGGAATGGAGACGCCAAGGTCAAAAAGGGAGAGGGATAAGTACGTCACACCCCCGGGCCGCCAAGGAAACCTGACTTCTTTTGAGCTTACGGAAATCTTGCCCTATTTTCCTGCCTCCCGGTCGGGCTCCCCGTCCGGTTCCGGGTCGGCGGCGGGGCCGCCTTTGTAGAGGTCGCGTTGTAACGCCCGATTGTAGCCGGTAAAATCACCCTCCCCGGTGTCGCTCTCCAGGTGCTGGCTCATCATTTTCAGCTTGGCGTCCAGGTCATCCAGGAAATTTACCAGCAGGGCCTCCCGGGTTTGGGGGAGGATGGGGGAACCGAACTCCATCGACCCGTGGTGGGATAAGATGATGTGCTCCAGCTGTATGAGCAGGGTGGGGTCGGAGAACTCCAGGCCCTGGGCTTCGGCGCGGACCATGTCCCAGCCCAGGACGATGTGGCCCAGAAGGTGCCCCGGCACGGTGCGTTCCGGGGCCGCGGGGTTGGTCAGCTCTTTGACCTTGCCCAGGTCGTGGAGGATGGCTCCGGCCAGAACCAGGTCCCGGTTCAGGTCGGGATAGATGGTGAGGGAGGCCAGGGCGTGGCGGGTCACGAACCAGGTGTGTTCCAGAAGACCGCCCAGGTAAGGGTGGTGATAGAGGCGGGCGGCGGGGCAGACCAGGAACTCCTCCCGGTAGCGGTCCAGGACCTTGAGGACCAACTGCCCGAGCGGCGGCCGGATCTGGGTTTCGGCCAGTTGCCACAGCTCCTGCCACAATTGCTGGCGGTCGAACGGGGTGGCCTGGAGGAGCAATTCGGGATCGAAGGCGCTGAGGTCTCCTTTGCGGGAGCGGATGCTTTCTTCGGTTTCCAGATATTTGACGTTTATTTGGAGTTCTTGCTTGTAGGAGTCCACCTGGCCCTTGACCCCCAGGAAATCTCCGACAGCAAAAGGGCCAGGGTATTTTTTGAGGATGTCGCTCCAGACTTTGGCCACGATGGTGCCGCTTTTATCGCCCAGCACCAGGGAGAGGTAGGGTTTGCCGGTTTTATCGGTGTGGCTCTCGGCCTGGCGCACCAGGAAGAATTGCTGCACCATGGCCCCTTCCTTGAGGTCAGAAATAAGCGTATGGGACATAATCCAGGCCTTTAGCGATGAGATGCGGTTATGATACTCCGGCGCCGGAGGCGGGTCAAGGAGAGGTTTTGGGGGCTTCTTAAGATATGGAAGAGATTTTGTGCATATAATCTTGACTTTCCGGTAAGGATAATTATTTTAAATTAGCTGAAAAATTTGGGCAATAGTGCCGATAAGATAAAATAAGGCCTGAGGTGATTAACTTTTTCCCTTGACAAGGGTCTAATAAAAGGTAAAATAACTAATTTAGTCTTTTCGACTCAGGGTACCACCACAGGACGAAATTTCATGGAAAAAGATTACCTTAAGAAGTTCATCGAATTGGGCGGGAGTGAATTCCTGGCATACGACCAGTTTTCCGTCCCCGAGGGGGGCAGAGAATCCATCCGGCCACCCTTTGAGAGATCGGCGGATGAGGCGTTGGACGTCTCCGAGCAACTGGTTGCGACCGGCTACGGCCCCACCGTGGCCGAGGGGGCGGACGATGAAGTGGATGATAGCATCGAAGCCGAGGAGATCCCCGAACACGAAGGTCTGGTGGCCGCCTACTTCCGTGAAATGCTGCGGTATTCCATCCTGTCTCCGGAAGAGGAGAGGAGCTTGGGGCGCATTATCAAAGAGGGCCAGGATAACGTCCTGAACCTGGTGTCCATCGCCAAGTCCGACCTGGAGGAAGTCTGTTACCTCCAGAAGAAGCTCCAGCACTGGTTTCAGACCCCTGACAAAAGCGCCCAAGGGAAGGAAAAGCTCTTCAAGGTGATTCACCAGAGGCTCTGCCAGGTGCAGAAGCACCATCCGGAAGCCACCGAGGTCAAGGAACTGGCCGACTGCATCCGGGTGACGGAAGATGAAGTCAATCAGGCCCGGGACCAGATGATCAAGGCCAACCTGCGCCTGGTGGTGAGTATCGCCAAGAAGTACCTCCACCGGGGTCTGACTTTCTCGGACCTGATCCAGGAAGGCAACCTGGGCTTGATGAAAGCGGTGACCCGCTACGATTATACCACCGGTTACCGCCTGAGCACCTTTGCTTCCTGGTGGATCCGGCAGACCATCACCCGAGCCATCTATGACAAGACCCGGACCATCCGGATCCCGGTGCACCTGCAGGAGATCCGCAACCGGTGCTACCGGGCCTTCTATGACCTGCTCAAGGAACTGGGCCGGGACCCGACCCTGAAAGAGATTGCCGAACGGTCCGGGGTGCCGGAGGAGAAAATCCTCCTGGTCACCAACCTGGCGGATGAACTTATTTCTCTGGAGACCCCGGTGGGCGACGAAGGGGACCGGCTGGGCGACTTCATCCGCAATGACAAGGCGGTGTCCCCTTACGAGGCCATTCTTGAATCCCAGCTGGGTGAGAAAACCGGCTCCATTCTTACCACCCTCACCGCTCGGGAAGAAAAGATCATGAAGATGCGGTTTGGGATCGGCGAGGAAGTGGAACACACCCTGGAAGAAATCGGCCGGGCCTTCAAGGTTTCCCGGGAACGCATCCGGCAGATTGAAAAAAAGGCCCTCAAGCGCTTAAAGCATCCCACCCGCAAAGCGGCGCTGGAAGATTTTCTGGAATAAGGTCGGAGTTCCTAAACGGCCCCGGCCGGAATCCTGGGAGGGACTGAACCATGGCAGGACTGAGCCCTGAGAAACTGGAAGAGGTAAAAGAGCGCTTGCGGGATCGGAAACGGCGCCTCTGGCAGGAGGTCAAGCAACAGCTCAGGAGCAATATTGGCGATGGCTATCAGGAGATGTTGGCCGCGGCCCGGGACGAAGAGGACCAGGCCACCGTCAGTCTCATGGCCGAAACCAATCTCACCCTCTTGGGACCGAAACGGCAGGAACTGGAGGCCATCGAGGAGGCCCTGAACCGGATAGAGGGCGGCAGCTACGGATACTGTGAGGTATGCGGGCAGTCCATCGAACCGCGCCGGCTGGAGATCATGCCGGAGGCGCCTCTCTGCCGCAATTGCATGTCCCATCGGGAAAAGCTGGCCAAGGCCACGGCCCGCTGATTGCTTGAGTTTTTTTAGCCAGCGACGGGCGGGGGGATCATCCTCCCGCCCTTTTCTGTGGGGGCCAGGCATCAACCATGTTGACCATTATCCTGATTTATTTGGGGCTGGGGGCCGTGGTCGGCATCCTGGCCGGCTTGCTCGGGGTGGGCGGCGGCTTGATCATTGTGCCCATGGTGGCCTTCACCCTGACCTGGCAGGGGGCGCCGAGCCAACACCTGATGCACCTGGCCCTGGGCACCTCCCTGGCCAGCATCATCTTCACCTCGGTGTCGAGTTTTTGGGCCCACCACAAACGGGGGGCGGTGCATTGGCTGGTAGTGCGCCGGATCGTTCTGGGTATCCTAACGGGGACCTTTCTCGGTTCCTGCCTGGCGTCCCGCCTGTCCACCAATCTGCTGAAAGGCGTTTTCGTGGTCTTTCTCTATTACATGGCGTTTCAGATGCTGGCCGATCTGAAGCCCAAGCCGACGCGGGGTCTGCCCGGACCGCTGGGCATGTTCGGCGTGGGCAACGGTATCGGGGCGGTGTCCAGCCTGGTGGGGATCGGCGGCGGGTCGCTGTCGGTACCCTTTATGGTGTGGTGCAATTTAACGGTCCACGACGCCATCGGGACCTCGGCGGCCATTGGCTTCCCCATTGCCATTGCCGGGACGGTGGGCTACATCGTCAACGGGCTTGACGTTTCAGGTTTGCCGGCTTACTGCCTGGGGTACGTCTATCTGCCGGCCCTGGCCGGCATCACCGCCGCCAGCGTCTTCACCGCGCCCCTGGGCGTCCGTCTGGCCCACAGCCTGCCCGTCGCCAGGCTCAAGCGGGTTTTCGCGCTCCTGCTCTTCGTTATGGGGACCAAAATGCTGATCGGCCTGTTTTAAGCGGGGGGACGGCGCGGCTTAATGCGGCTCGATGACCGGCAGTCGCGCCGCTTGCTGCCGGTGGGCCGGAACGTTGGGATTAAACCAGAAGATGTTCCGGCCCTTGACGCCCGTCAGGCCGGCGTTGGCGTACCAGCGGCCCTTGCTCAGGTGCGCCGCCCGGTAGCCGCAGCCGGCAAGGAATTGCGCCGCTGCGGCCTTGCTGGCCCCCGCGGCCCGGAGGTTC
>PEWM01000266.1 GCA_002779455.1 Deltaproteobacteria bacterium CG07_land_8_20_14_0_80_60_11 | reverse complement strand
AACTCTTCTCAGCCCGCCGTCAGTCCCCCGGCGGCGCCGGATTGACGGGGGGCTTCTCCGCCTCAGGCGCCGCGGCCGTCGGGTTGCCGGACGGGTCGCGCTTAACCTCAACCGCGGGAGCCGTCCGGTCCCGGAACACCAGGTAACTGAACCAGTACACGTTGACCAGAAACAGGACCGTCAAGCCCACCAGGTAATCCCGGCCCTCCACCCCGATGGCCTGGAGGAGGAATCTGGCCGCCACGAAGCAGAGAAACAGCCGCAGAAAAAAGCTGAATGCGGTGCTCATGGCCTCATCCTACCCAAACCGGGGGAGATTGGCAAGGCCGGCGACTGGCCCCCGTCCTGCTCTCCCATTTTTCCTGGTTCCCAAGCTGAGTTCCCTCCTGGTTCCCAAGCTGAGCTTGGGAACCTGATTGGGGGTAAAGCTCTACTTTGCCAAATATTTCGCTATATTGGCTAAGTATGGCCGGTTGGGCGACGCCGTCTGGCTGGAGGCGCGCTGGAGCATCTTCGGGGGCCCGGAAAGAAAGCTGCTCAAAACTAATCGGTCCAGTATGCGCGAGCCGGTGGGTGGTGCGGATTATGCCGCCCTGGTGGCGGCACAGAGCCGGGCACTGGCCAAGCTCAGCCAGGAGATTGCCGAGGCGATTCAAGGCGCTGGGAAGAACTGAACCGGATCAGTGTGCCCGGCAAGGTTCACAGCCCCCTTTCAGCATTGAGCAACCAGAAACAAAGCGAGAAGGTGAACAAAAAATCATAACCCATTCATTTTCGAGGAGAACCAAGAGATGATCGAGAAAAGGCGAACACTTTATAGGCAATGGGTCCCTTTAGGGGCGGCGCTGGTCCTGTCCTTCTGCATATTGGCCCCGGCCTGGAGCGCCGAGGCACCGAAAAAAGCCAAAGCCCCGGACATCGAGCCCAAGGCCGGGGAAGTCCTCCGGCAGATGTGCGATTATCTCAAAAATCTCCAGCAGTTTTCCGTCCAGGCGGAGGTCACGGAGGACGTGCTGTTGACCTCCGGCCAGCGAATCCAGTACGCCAGGAGTGTGGAGGCCTCGGTGCGCCGTCCCGACCGGATGCGGGCTGAATCTGTGGGAGATAGGGATAACCGGCAGCTGGTCTACGATGGCAAGACCATCACCCTCATGGACAGGAGCAAGAACTTTTACACCACCATCACCGCCCCCCCGGAGATCGATGCCGCCCTGGATCACGGTGTCCAGGCCTTTAATCTCAGGGCTCCTTTGGCTGATCTGATCTATACCAAGTCTTATGAATATCTCACGGCGGGGGCGCTTTCCGGCTTTTACGCGGGACTGAGCAAGGTTCAGGGAGTACCTTGCCATCACCTGGCTTTCAGACAAAAGGACATCGACTGGCAGATTTGGATTGAGAACAGCCCCACCCCGGCGCCGCGCAAGTTTCTCATCACCGATAAGACGGCCCAGGGGCTACAGTTCACGGCGGTGTTTACCAGGTGGAATACCTCGCCTCAGTTTGAAGAAGGTCTGTTCACGTTTGTAGCCCCCGAAAAGGCCGAAAAAATCGACATTCTCCCGGCGGCGACGCCGGCTCCGCCTAAGAAAGGGCAGAAGAGATAAGTAAGGAGAGGTGACCATGCAGATTACTAAGCCTAAGGCGATTTTGCAGAAGGTTTTGCCACTGTTCTTGTGCCTGGCGATGTTGGCGGGACTGCTGCCCGTCAGTCCCCTGGGAACCATGCTGATAAACGATGCCGAGGCCAGGGGTGCCGCCAGAGGTCCTGGAGGGGGAGCAGCGGTAGCCGGCCCCAGGGGAGCGGCCGCGGTTGGTCCCCGGGGCAATGCTGTGGCCGCCACCCCGCGGAATTATGTACACACCGGCAACGCCTCGGTGGCCGCGGGTCCGCGCCGGGCCTACGCCGAAGGCCCCCGGGGCGGAGCGGCTTATGTCGGCCCGCGGGGGGCAGCCGTTAGAGGACCCTATGGCGGCGGCGCGGTTGTCCGTACCATGCCAGTAGGCGCCAGGGCCGTGGCCATTGCCGGGGCCACCTACTATGTGGCCAGCGGGGTTTATTACCGTCCGGTCTACGAGGGGAGCACTGTGGTCTACCAGGAGGTGGAGAACCCCGGAGCGCAGTAGCGACGCGATTATCGCCCGGGATATGGTCATTTCCCTGTAGCTTAGAAGGTTGACCAGCAGAGCCGCTGTTTTTCAATTGGTGAGGACGTAGGCAATGTTCATAGAAAACGAAAAAGTCAAAAAAATCCATCTAATGGGTTTAGTCCACCAAACCCTGGCAGGAGAGAATCAAGGGCTGAAAACCCTGGAGGTCTGGCTCGTCAATCTGCCTCCTGGCTCAGAAACCCCGGTTGACCAACACTATGGTGAGGTTGTGTGCGTAACGCTCAAGGGTACCGGGCGCGCTATCGTGGACGAGGACAGCTTTAACTTGTTCCCCAATACCACCCTGGTTATCCCAGCCCAGGCCACTCGCCAGGCGGTAAACACCAGCGAGGAAGACCTGGTAATACTGGTGATCAGGAGTTTGGTGCGTCCCCCGGAAAAAAGCCTGATGGAGATAAGGAAAGATGCAGTGAGCCAAACCCAGGAATAAGGGCAAAAGGCTAACGATGTTTGCGGCGGAAGTCAGGGCTGAGAGAGGCAAGACAAGCCTGCAACATCCATCAGGGGGTAGTGCCAGATCAGCCAGGTTCTCCCGGCAACAACCGGGGTGCGGCGGCAGCCATCGACCGGAAAAATTGGCATTATGAAGCGATTCAGACTCCATCCGCGGCATTTTTGGGCCGATGA
>PEWM01000004.1:11689-11965 GCA_002779455.1 Deltaproteobacteria bacterium CG07_land_8_20_14_0_80_60_11 | reverse complement strand
AGGGCGGGCACTGCCCGCCATAATTTCGGCACAGGCTGGAAAGCCTGTGCCACCGATTGATTGCCATTGGGTAATGCCGGGATCGCTTGAACTTGCATCAAACTCAATCTATAACTTATTTAATTTTTTGATCTATTTTAACGAAAAACCAAAAACCAAAAACGGTATTCAAGAGGTCAATGCATGGGGGAACCGATTTATAGCCTGAGTATCAGTCAGTTGGCACCGCTTCTGGTTCGGGGGGAGGTGTCGCCGGTGGAGGTGACTGAGGCGCTG
>PEWM01000004.1:866-11656 GCA_002779455.1 Deltaproteobacteria bacterium CG07_land_8_20_14_0_80_60_11 | reverse complement strand
AACACCTATATCACCGTGGACGAGGCCGGGGCCCGGGCCATGGCCCAGGAGGCCGCCGCCATGTTTGCCCGGGGTGAGGCCACGCCGCTGACGGGCATCCCGCTGGCCCTCAAAGACGTTATGGTCACCCGGGGCCTCCTAACCACCTGCGGCTCCCGCATCCTGGCGAACTTCATCCCCCCCTATGACGCCACGGTCTGCGCCCGGCTGCGCCAGGCCGGAGCGGTGTTCCTGGGGAAGGTCAACATGGATGAGTTCGCCATGGGCTCCTCCACGGAAAACTCCGCCTTCGGCCCCTCCCGCAACCCCTGGAACCGGGATTATATTCCCGGCGGTTCCTCCGGGGGCTCGGCCGCGGCGGTGGCCGCGGATCTGTGCAGCGCCTCGCTGGGCTCCGACACCGGCGGCTCTATCCGGCAGCCCGCCTCCCTGTGCGGGGTGGTGGGATTGAAACCCACCTATGGCCGGGTCTCCCGGTACGGGCTGGTGGCCTACGCCTCCTCCCTGGACCAGATCGGCCCCCTCGCCAAAGAAGTGCGGGATGCGGCCATCCTGCTCCAGGCCATTGCCGGGCACGACCCCAAGGACTCCACCTCGGTTAAGACCCCGGTGCCGGATTACCAGGAGAGGCTGGGCCAGGAGATCAAGGGCATGAAAATCGGGGTCCCCCGGGAATTTTTCGGGGCAGGGCTGGACCCGGAGGTGGCGGCCGCGGTCCAGGCGGCCTTGCAGACCCTGACCGGTCTGGGGGCCGAACTCATCGAGGTCAGCCTGCCCCACACCGAGTACGCGGTGGCCACCTACTACGTCCTGGCGGTGGCCGAGGCTTCCTCCAACCTGGCCCGCTATGACGGGGTGAAGTACGGCTTTCGGGCCGAAGGCCGGAATTTGCTGGAAGTTTACGCCCAGACCCGGGCCCAGGGATTCGGGGCCGAGGTGCGGCGGCGCATCATGCTGGGAACGTATACTTTATCTGCCGGTTATTATGATGCCTATTATAAAAAAGCCTCCCAGGTGCGGGCCCTGATCCGCCGGGACTTTGAGGCCGCCTTCCAGCAGTGCCAGGTGATCGCCACGCCCGTATCCCCCACCCCGGCCTTCCGTCTGGGGGAAAAGGTGGATGACCCGCTGACCATGTATCTGTCGGACATCTTTACCATTTCCGCCAACCTGGGTGGGATTCCCGGCATTTCGGTGCCTTGCGGCTTTTCTTCCCGGGGCCTGCCCATCGGCCTGCAACTCATGGGGCCGGTGTTTAAAGAGGCCGACTTGCTGCAAGCGGCCTACGCCTTCGAGCAGGCTACCGACTTTCACCGGCGTAAGGCCCCCTTTTAGGGTTATCGGCAGTAGTCCCCAGCGTCCGGGCCACGGCAAGGCCGGGACGGCTTTGGCCCGGCGGGCTTGTATTAACGAGTCGAGGTTTATATTATCTGTGAGCCATAGGCGGGGCTGAGGCGGCCGGCCAGCACTGTCCCCATCCGGCGAGAGACAGGAACCGGGGCCGCCGCCTCAGCGCCTTCGAAGCGGTTGCGGAGCACCATCATGAGGCAGAATTTCAGGCGAGCCCAGGCGGTCTTGCTCCTTATCGTCCTCACCGGGTTGGGGTGGGGGGGCGCCTCTGCCGCGACCGCGGCCGAATCAGGCGGGAGCCTCAGCCTGAATCAGGCGATTGACCTTGCCCTGAAAGAACATCCCGCCATCAAGCAGTCCCGGGAAACTGCGGCCGCGGCTCGCTATAACATCGGGGTGGCCCGGGCCGCGTATTTACCCCAGGTCAATTTTGTGAGCAATTATTATTATGGGAACGCTTTCTCAGCGGCGGGGCGCAAACCCCTGACCGCGGCGACGGGCGGGACGATCAGCAGTTTATCCAGCGCCGCCACGACCCACTACTATTTTTATCAGTTTCAGGCGACCCAACTGCTCTACGATTTCGGCAAGACCCCCGGCCTGATCAAGGAGTCCCGGGCCTCTTTCGGGCAGTCGGAGCAAGATTACGCCGGCAGCCGCCAACAGGTGGCGCTGGACGCCCGCACCGCCTATTTCGGCTATCTGGCGGCCCAGCGGGCCTTAAAGGTGCAGGAAGAGACGGTGCGGCAAAACCAGTCGTTGTTAAAGCAGGCCCAGGGGTTTTATCAGGTGGGCTTGAAGGCCAAGATCGACGTGACCAAGGCCGAGGCCAACCTGTACGACGCCGAGGCCAGCCTCATCAAGGCCAAGAACGGCGTGGACCTGGCCCGGGTCAACCTGATGACCGCCCTGGGATTGAAGACCTGGCCGTTTACCCAGGTGGAGGACGTGCTGGAAGTCAAGGCCCAGCCCCAGTCGCTGGAAGCGTTGAAGACCCAGGCCCAGCAGCGGCGGCCGGAGCTTTTGAAAAACCGGCATCAACAAAATTATAACGAAGCCGCGATTAAGGTGGCCCAGACGGGTTATTTCCCCGTGTTCACTTCCAATGCGGCCTACGGCTGGCAGAGCCTGGATCAGCCTTTTGCCAACGCCCCCAGCACCTGGTATGTGGGCGCGGCGATGACGTTCCCGCTGTTCGATGGCCTGTCCACGGCCTATGCGGTCAACCAGAACAAAGCGCAACTGCGGGCTAGCCAGGAAAATTACGAAGTGCTGCGGCAGAACGTCTCCAAAGAAGTGGAGCAGACCTACCTGGATGTCAAGTCGGGTTGGGAGCTGATCCGGGCTTCCAAGAAGGCCCTGGAGGCGGCTCGGGAAAATCTGCGCCTGGCCTGGGGCCGCTACCAGGCGGGCGTCGGCACCATCATCGAAGTCACCGACGCCCAGGTGCAATTCTCCCAGGCAGATTTGAAATTCGTCCAGGCCCTCTATGATTACCGGGTGTTCGAGGCCAGACTGGACAAGGCCATCGGCAAGCCTTATTAGGTTTTCGGTTTTCGGTTTTCGGTGGGGCCTGTTTAATGGAGAGGAATTATAAACCTGTTCGCTCGGAATGACAAGTTGGCTGGTTTTTCAACCGAAAACCGAAAACCGGCTTTACCAGAGGCGGTGGCGCGCCAACTCCGGCCGCAACTCCTGAGGCGAGCGAAACTGCCAGGCCGTCAGACCCTGACCCCGGGCCGCTTCCACAAAGGACACCTTGTCATCCAGGAAGAGGATTTCCTGGGGCGGGCGCCCCGCCTGCCGGATGAGGGACTGGTAGATGGCCGGCTCCGGCTTGCGGCTGCCCACCTCATAGGACAGGACGAAGGCCCGGAAAGGCTGGAGGAGATCCCGAAAGCGCTCCTTAAGATAATCGAAGTGCAAAGCATTGGTGTTGGACAGCAGAAACAGGGGAAAGCTGGACGCCAGGCGCTCTACCAGCTCCGCCATGCCCTCCATGGGGTCGAAGAGATCGCACCAGAGATCGCAGAATCGGGGGTAGGGGAGAGCCACCCCGAAATGGGCCGTGACCCGCTGATAAAACTCCCGGGAGGTGATGCGGCCGGTATCGTAGCCCGGTTCCAGGCCGGATTCAAACACCTGGGCATAGACCTCCTGGGGGCTCAAAGCGGCCAGGGCGGCCAGGCGCCGGCAGAAGCGGAAGTGATCCACCCTGATGAGGACATTGCCCAGGTCAAAGGTGATGGCGGTGATTTTGGGGGGGGCAGAGTATTTCATAGTAAAATTTTGAGGCTTACAATAATATTGACATAACCATTGATTTTTGAGGATAGAAAAATTTTACGAACTTCATAATTTAGATAAATCTTGAGGTCTCTCATGGCTGAGCCAGGCTGGCAAAATACGCTATATTTCGGTGATAATTTAGATATTCTCAGGAAGCATATTGCTGATGAGAGCGTAGATCTCATCTATCTTGACCCGCCTTTCAATTCAAATGCCACGTATAATGTTCTTTTTGAGGAAAAGAGCGGCGGAAAATCCGCGGCGCAGATTACGGCCTTTGATGATACCTGGCATTGGGGGATGGAATCGGAGCAGGCTTATCGCGAAGTAATCACTCGGGGGCCGGATAAGCTGGCGATGCTGCTGGATGCCTTGCGGTCGTTTCTTGGTTCCAACGATATGATGGCCTATATCACCATGATGGCGGTGCGGTTGCTGGAACTTCATCGAGTTTTGAAAAATACCGGAAGTATTTATCTGCATTGCGACCCCACAGCTAGTCATTACCTTAAGACCTTGATGGACGCAACGTTTGGAGCTAAGAATTTCTTAAATGAGATAATATGGTGTTATAAAGAGCGGGAGCGGGTACTTCAACAATGGAACAAGAAACACGACGTTATTTTTTATTATTGCAAAGATGTAAGTAGTCCAAGGGTTTTCAACTGGCAAGCTGTTATGGAGCAATATTCAGAGGTAACGTTGTCTAAATTCAAATATCGAGATGAGAAAGGACATTATCAAATTCGAGGAAGGAATGTAAAAGATTCTCCCATAAGAGCTGCTGATGGCTTAAGACTAGAACATGAACAAATGTATCCAGGACTAACATATCGCGATTATTTGGAAGAACGAACCGGGGTGTCCCCGCGTGACTGGTGGGAAATTAATATCATTAATAAGGCTTCCAAAGAACGTTTAGGTTACCCCACCCAGAAACCGGAAGCTTTGTTGGAGCGCATAATTAAGGCCAGCAGTAATGAAGGCGATGTGGTGCTGGACCCCTTTTGCGGCTGCGGCACCGCCATCGCGGTGGCGGAGCGCCTGCACCGCCGCTGGCTCGGGATTGATATAACCCATCTGGCCATCACCCTCATCAAAAATAGGCTGCGCACCGCCTTTGAGGGCGAATTAGCGGATTATGCCGTGATCGGAATTCCCAAGGACCTGGCCGGCGCCAGGGCTTTGGCCCGGCAAAACCGATACCAGTTTGAATGGTGGGCTTTGGGATTGGTGGATGCCCGTCCGGCCCAAGAAAAGAAAAAAGGCGCAGACACCGGCATCGATGGCATTATTAACTTTATTGACGATCCCAGCGGTAAGGCTAAAAAAATAATAATCCAGGTGAAGAGCGGGGGTCAGGTGACAGTCAGCCAGATTCGAGACTTAAAGGGGGTCTTGGAGCGTGAGAAGGCCGCCATCGGCGCCTTTATTTCTCTGGCAGGGCCCACCGCGCCCATGTGGAAAGAAGCGGCCACTGCCGGCTTTTATGAGCCGGAACATTTACCTGGCCGCCAATTTCCACGGATGCAGATTTTGACCATAGAGGAATTATTAATGGGGAAAAAATTGGCTTACCCCAGGATAGCGCCGGACGTCACCTTTAAAAAAGCCCCACGCCAACGAAAAGGACCGTCTCCGGAGGATAAGCAGAACAACCTTTTATAGCCTAAAGCAGCCGGATGGAGGTGGCCAATGGCGCGTAGTAGAAGCTGGACGTGGACCGCGATCATCAGTTTGTTAGTGGGGGTGGTGGGCGCCAGCATTTTTTGGCTGTACAGCCCGTATGGCCATGACCGGCTGGCCCAGCAGGCGGCAGAAGACTTGCAGTCCCAACCGCTCCCCGGAGAGGGGAAAGGCGGGCCCGCGAGTCTCAAGAAATTGGCCTCCCAGGCCATGGGGTCCCGGTATCAGATGGTGGCCGACGGCAAGCAGGTGTTCCTGGTGGACCTTGCGAACGGGCGGGTGTGGCGGTATTTTCACAACACCAAAGAGGCCGGCTTCAGCAAGGAAGACGAAGGTTTTCTGCCCCTGGCCCTGTATTACGCCGGCCAGAAGCATTACGCCGCCTCGGAGATCGAGCCGCCTCCCGGCGCCCCACCCCCTCAGACCGCACCGGCGGGGAAGCAGCCGCAATGAGCCGGGGGTGGCGGCAGGACCTGGCCTGGGCCGGGTTCATCCTGGGGGCAGCCGTGCTCTTCGGGCTGGCGCAGCAGTGGCCCCTGGTGCGCGCCTCCTGGCGGGGCGAACTGGCCCCGCGCCTTGCGCAGGTGCGGGACCAGCGCCGGGCCGAACAGTTCCAGGGAGTGAAAACCGTCAACCTGGCCCAGGCTTACGCCCTGTTTGAGCAAGGCCAAGCCCGGTTTATTGACGCCCGGCCCGCCGACGAGTTTAACGAGTTGCACGTCCCCAAGTCCCTCAATATCCCCCCGGACAGGGTTTCGGCCGGCGTGGCCGAGAAAGTGGCGGGCCTCGCCAAAGACCAAGAGATCGTGGTGTACTGCGGGCAGGTCAGCTGCGACCTGGCCTTGAAGGTGGCGGAAAAACTCCAGGCCCTGGGATTTACCCGGGTGACGGCCTATCTAGGGGGATTCCGGGCCTGGGATGAAGCCGGCTACCCGGCGGACACGGGGAAATAAAGAGGGGGGAAAAGGGAAAAAGGCGAAAAGGGGAAGAGGGAATAGTTGCATTTGGTTTGACTATACTTTTTACATTTAGGTTGCCGGTGAGCCGCCCGAACAGGGAAATTGCGGTCTTTTCCTTTTCGCCCTTTCCCCTTTTCCCCTTTTCCCCCCCGGCTTTTGGGGAGTGAGACTTGCGGATAAGCAGTAGCGTTCTTGGGCTCCGGGTGCTGGAAGTGGTTTTGGGCGGGCTTTTTTTTTATGCCGGGCTGCAAAAAGTCCTAAACCCCTATGAATTTGCCGAAGCCGTGCTGGCTTACCGGTTGCTGCCGGAGAGCCTGGTGGGCGTGGCGGCGGCGGGGCTGCCGTGGCTGGAGATCGCCGCGGGGCTCTGCCTGGGGGCGGGCCTCAAGCGGCGGAGTTGCCTGCTCCTCCTGGCCGGGCTGGTGGCCGGCTTCCTGATCGTCATCCTCATCACCATGGCCCGGGGGCTCACCATCGACTGCGGCTGCGGCCTGTTTTTTGAGAGGCAGGTGGGGATGGGCGCGGTGCTGGAGGATGCGGTTTTGTTAATCTGGGCCGCCGGGCTGTATTGGTGGGAGTTGTTAAGGTCTGAAAAATGCGGGCCGGGGTCGATTGCCCCAGCCGGGCCTTGAGCCATAACCTGGTGCGCCAGGCGCCCCCTGGGCAAACTAAAAACTAAAAACCAAAAACCGTCTTTCACATGGCCAGATTCTTCAATTTTTACGATCCCCTGGAAAAGCGTTACGTTTTTAACAGCTTTCTGGTGGTGGTGGGGCTGGTGGAGATCCTCATCCTGGTCTTCACCCTCATCTGGCAGCTGGATGAGGGCATCTTTACGGAGCACCCGGTGGTCATCCCGTTCCCCTGGAGCCCATACCTGCTGGCCGCCTTCGTCGCCCCCATCGCCCTGGTGTTCCTCTTCGGGGTCGTCATCCAGGGGTTCGAATTTTTTGGTCAGGAGCCCCCGGAGACCCCCGTCAACGCCAAAAGAAGAGGCGGCCGGCGGCGGCGCTACCTCCTGGGGCTCCTGGCCTTCATGGCGGTCCTGGGGTTGGCCATTCAGGGCAAGAACGCCCTGCCTCTGGCGGCGGCGGCCATCAAGTTTATCGGGTTGGGGGGCGCCTACGGGCTCATCGCCCTGCTGGCCCTGGCGTTGCTGTACCTGCCGCTGCGTCTCTGGCTGCGCTACCGGTTGCAGAAGCAGGCCATGGAGTATCAATACCTCCTGACCCTGGCGGAGCGCCACGGGGTGGTGGTGGTGGACCCGAAACTCCATCCGGAGCTGGCCGCTGAGCTTCACGAGAAAATAAATATTTCCGCCGCCGCCGTCAATCTGTTGCCTTCTCCCGATATTTCGAAAGACCCCGGCCCCAATAAATCGGACTTGTGAAATTTTTCCTTTACACCCGGTGCCATTCTAGGGTATGAATTAACATTCAGCTATAAAATCGCTCACAGTTCCAGAAACAGTCTAGGGGAGGTGATGTACGTTTCGCTCGGGAGTTTTGGTTAAAGACCTTAAACCTTAAGGAAATCATTACTTTATAGGAGGATAGGGGACGGTATGGATATTATGAGTTTTGCGTTGATCTGTGGCGCGGTGGGCGTGGCTTACGGCCTGTTCACCACCACCTGGGTCCTGAAACAGGACGCCGGCAACCCCCGGATGCAGGAAATCTCCGCGGCGGTGCGGGAAGGCGCCAATGCCTTCTTAAACCGGCAGTACAAGACCGTAGCCATGGTGGGCGCGGTCGTCTTCGTGCTGCTGTTCGCTCTGGGCAAATACACCGCCATCGGCTTCGTCATCGGCGCGGTGGGTTCGGCCCTGGCCGGTTACGTCGGCATGTACGTGTCGGTGCGGGCGAATGTGCGCACCGCCCAGGCAGCTTTTACCAGCATGGCCCACGCCCTGAAAGTATCCTTCCGGGGCGGCTCCGTCACCGGCATGATGGTAGTAGGCCTAGCCCTGTTGAGTGTGGCCGGCTACTACAAATTCTTGATGACGGCTGCTCCCCAGGATGCCATGCACGCCCTCATCGGTCTGGGCTTTGGCTGCTCCCTGGTGAGCGTCTTCGCCCGGTTGGGCGGCGGCATCTACACCAAGGCTGCTGACGTGGGCGCCGATCTGGTAGGTAAAGTCGAAGCCGGCATCCCCGAGGACGACCCCCGCAACCCCGCGGTTATCGCCGACCAAGTGGGCGACAACGTGGGTGACTGCGCCGGTATGGCCGCCGACCTTTACGAGACTTACGTCGTGACCGTGGTGGCCGCTATGCTGCTGGCCTACACCGTTTACGGCGCCGGTTCTCCGGCCATCGTCTTCCCCATGGTCATCGGCGGCGTGTCCATCATCGCCTCGGTCATCGGCACCTACTTTGTGCGTTTGGGGAAAAGCGGCTACGTCATGGGCGCCCTGTATAAGGGGTTGGCTACGGCGGGCATTCTGGCGATCATCGCTTTCTACCCCCTGGTTAACAAGTTCATGGTCGGCGTGGCCTCTAAAGCCGCCAAGGGCGCCGTGGGCTTTGCGATTCCGCCCTTTAACGTCTTTCTGCTGGCGGTGATCGGCGTAGTGCTCACCGGCCTGATCGTGGCCATCACCGAATACTTCACCTCCAAGAGCTTTAACCCGGTGAAGTCCATTGCCAAGGCCTCCACCACCGGCCACGGCACCAACGTCATCCAGGGCCTGGCCATGTCCATGAAGTCCACCGCGGCGCCGGTTATCGTCATCGTCGCGGCCATCCTGGCGGCCTTCCACCTGGGCGGCGGTCTGGCCCACCCCGGCACCGGCCTATACGCCATTGCGCTGACCGCGGTGGCCATGCTCTCCATGACCGGTATCGTGGTGGCCATTGACTCTTACGGTCCCATCACCGACAACGCCGGCGGCATCGCCGAGATGTCGGAACTGCCGCAAGAGATTCGGGACATCACCGATCCCCTGGATGCGGTGGGCAACACCACCAAGGCCGTCACCAAGGGTTACGCCATCGGCTCCGCCGGTCTGGCCGCCCTGGTGCTCTTCGCCGAGTACTCCCGCTCCTTCCCCGGGGTCATGACCTTTGACCTGGCCGATCCTCGCGTCATCGCCGGCCTGTTCATCGGCGGTCTGCTGCCCTACTTCTTCGCCGCCCTGTGCATGGAGGCCGTTGGTAAGGCCGCCGGCGGCGTGGTGGAGGAAGTGCGGCGCCAGTTCCGGGAAATCCCGGGCATCATGGAAGGTACCGGCAAGCCCCAGTACGGCACCTGCGTGGACATCGTCACCAAGAGCGCCCTGCGCCAGATGATGTTCCCGGCCCTGATCCCGGTGTGTGCGCCCCTGATCGTCGGCTTCATGCCCGGCTTGGGTCCCGTGGCCCTGGGCGGCATGCTCATCGGCTCCATCGTCACCGGGCTGTTCCTGGCCATCTCCATGACCTCCGGCGGCGGCGCCTGGGATAACGCCAAGAAGGCCATCGAAGACGGCCTCTACGGCGGCAAGGGTTCTGACGCCCACAAAGCCGCGGTCACCGGCGACACCGTCGGCGACCCCTACAAGGACACCGCCGGCCCCGCCATCAACCCGATGATCAAGGTCGTCAACATCGTGGCCCTCTTGATCGTGCCCCTGCTCATCAAGTACCTGAAGTAATATCTTGCAGGGTGCGCCCGGCGTACCCTCATTGCACCGCAAAGCCGGTCCCGTCTGGGGCCGGCTTTTTTATGGTTGAATCGAATCAGCCACCAGCAGCAATTTGTGATAATATAAACGGATATTTAGGCAGGAGGAAAACGCGCATGGGCCTTACCGAATTGTTGCGGGAAAAGCGGCAAGAAATCTTAACCATCGCCGCCAAACACGGGGCGTATAATGTCCGCCTGTTCGGCTCCGTGGCGAGGGGGGAGGCGGGGCCGGAAAGCGATGTGGATATTCTGGTGGATGCCGGCCCTGAAACTTCCTCCTGGTTTCCAGCCGGATTAATCATAGATTTGGAAGAACTCATGGGCTGTGAAGTGGATGTGGTCACCGAAGGAGCCCTCCATTGGTACATAAAAGACCAGGTTCTACAAGAAGCGGTGCCATTATGAAAAGTGACAAATTTTACCTGGTGTATATCCTCGAATGTCTGGAAAGAATCAAAGAGTTTACCGAGGCAGGCAAAGACGCCTTTATGGTTTCTCACCTCATCCAGGATGCCGTGTTGCGCAACCTGCATACCTTGACTGAATCAACTCTGCGTCTGTCTGACGGTTTGAAGAATTCTTACCCGGACGCAGCCTGGAAGGAAATCGCCAAATTCAGAAACGTGGTGGTGCATGATTATCTTGGGGTTAATCTGGAACGGGTCTGGAAGATTGTCGAAAATGACCTGCCGGTTCTGGAAAGGCAAGTGCGGGCTATTCTGGACGATCTGGGAGGGGCGTGAATGGACGCCTGGAAAAACCAGCTGTTTTTCGGGGACAATTTGGAGATTCTGCGGAGCGGCCGTATCCCCGTAGGGAGCGTGGACCTGATTTATCTGG
>PEWM01000004.1:0-844 GCA_002779455.1 Deltaproteobacteria bacterium CG07_land_8_20_14_0_80_60_11 | reverse complement strand
CACCTTTAAGGAGTTGGGGAATGACCATTGATTTAAAACAAGAGCTACAGGCAAAACGGGAAGAAATCTTGAAGATCGCCGCCAAACACGGGGCGTATAATGTCCGCATCTTCGGCTCCGTGGCGAGGGGGGAGGCGGATGAGCACAGTGATGTGGATATTCTGGTGGACGCAGGGCCCCACCGCAGCCCATTTTTTCCTGGCGGGTTGGTCATGGACCTTCAGAAAATTATTGGACGTCGGGTTGATGTGGTGACGGCAAAGGGGTTGAGGTCACGAATCCGGGAGAGAGTCCTCAATGAGGCGGTGCCGCTGTGAGAGATGACCGAGAATGGTTGAAGGACATTCATGACGCCATAAGCCACATTGAAAGATACGCATTAAAGGGATGGGAAATCTTTTCTCAAGATGAATTAATCCAAACCTGGGTCTCCTATCACCTTCAGATTATCGGGGAGGCGGCCCGAAACCTTTCCGCCAAGATAACCGAAAAATACCCGGAAGTTCCCTGGGGAGAAATAATCGGTTTGCGCAATGTCCTGGTGCATCATTACTTTGATCTTGATGTGGAGGTAACGTGGGACATTGTCCGAAATGATCTCCCTCCCTTGAAGAAACAGGTGAAAGCCATCCTGAGCGACCTGGGAGGAATATAAATGGACACCTGGAAAAATCAGCTTTTCTTTGGAGACAACCTGAAGATTATGCGGGACGGCCGCATTCCCGTGGAGAGCGTGGACCTGATTTATCTGGACCCGCCGTTCAACTCCAACGCCACCTACAATATTCTGTTCGCCGAAAAAGGCGGGGAGAAGTCCGCGGCCCAGATCACCGCCTTCGAGGAC
>PEWM01000133.1 GCA_002779455.1 Deltaproteobacteria bacterium CG07_land_8_20_14_0_80_60_11 | reverse complement strand
CACCCGGTTGTGCAGCGCCACCAGGTCCGACAGGGAGGCTTTAAGTTCCGGCCGGTCGTCATCGGGATAGTAAGCCCGGGCGATCTCCTTGATCAGCTCCAGGGACATCTCGTTGATGCCCTTGAAGGAAATGACCGTACCCGGCAACCATTTGAGCAGGTAGTGGCGGCGGTACCTGCGGATGATCTGAAGGGCGGCCCGGTCTTCGGCCCGCGGGTCCGGCAGGGTTATCACGACCGCATCCGGGTCCCCCTCCTGCCGCAGCAGGTCCTGGATGACCTGATGCCTGGTCCAGAGGCGCACCGCCAGCAGGGATGCCCCCCAGAGCGCCAGCAGCGCCATGATGCCCAGGAATAACCAGTGGTAAGCCACGGAGAAATTCATGATGCCGGGAAGGCGGCTCCCGGTTCCCGGGGCGGGGGCGCGAAGCGCCAGCCATTGCCGGTGGGGGCCGCCTGGGCGGATTTCATCCCCTGCCCTCCCCTTCCCGGTTATGGCGCAACACCTTATACACCGCCTCAATCTCTGCGGCCATCTGTTCCATGGAAAACTTCTCGATCACCAGCTCCCGCCCGCGGCGCCCCAGCTCCCGGCGGTAATCCGGGTCCGCCATCAGCCGGCCCATGGCCTGGGCCAGGGCGCGGGTATCCCGGGGAGGAACCAGCAGGCCGGTTTCCTCATCGGCGATCACTTCCGGAATGCCGCCCACGTTGGCGCCCACCACCGGCCGGGCCATGGCCAGGGCCTGGAGGAGGGACTGAGGCACCCCTTCGTTGGCATAGGACGCCAGGACCAATACGTCCATCAGGGCAAACCACGGCGCCACCTGGTCCCGAAAGCCCGCCAGGCGCACCCGGTGCTGTATGCCCAACTGCGCGATTTTCTCTTCGATCACCACCCGGTAGGGACCCTCCCCCACCAGGAGGAGAAAGGCCCGGGCGCCTTCTTGGAGGAGCTCATGAAAGGCCTCCAAGAGATCGAGGTGGCCCTTCCAGGAGCGCAGCACCGCCACGCTGCCGAAGATGAAGGCATCGGCGGGGATCTTAACTTGGGCCAACAACTCCCGGCTTTTTCCCTGGGGGGCAAACTCCGCCAGCTCCACCCCGGTGGGGATGGAAAAGATCCGGCGGGCCGGCACCCCCAGACGCTCTACGAGCAAATCCTTGGTGACCTTGCCGGTGGTGATGATAGCCGCCGGGGTCTGGTAGAGCCACCGGGTGGGCCGGTTGTCTCTGACCCGGGTGGACAGATGCCGGGTCCGCACCAGCAGGGGCTGGGACCGCCGGCTCCGCCAGGCCAGGGTCCCTACCCAGGAATCCAGGGAACTGTGGGTATTCAGGATGTCGAATGCCCCGGCGCCCAGGAGCCGGCGTAGCCTGACCCAGGCCCCCAGGTTTTTTATCCCGCCGAAGACCAGGGGCGTCACCGGGAAATTCTGCAGCCGGGCCCGCCGGTAAAGTTCCCCCCGGGGATCACAGGCAAAGGCCGGCCGGTGGCCGCGCTGCCGCATGGCCAGGGCTTCCACCAGGATGCGCCGCTCCTGTCCGCCCCAGCCCAGGGAGGCCTCGGTATGCAGGATGGCTAAAGACTTTTGGGGGGATTTACCAAGCATAGAGGCTTCCTATCCTTAGTCACGTGAGCTTTTCGGCGCCCGCCAGCCGCACTAAATAGGGTTGCCCCGGCGCCAGAGCTCCAGGTACAGCTCTTCCAGTCTTTGCAGCATGGCCTCCAGAGAATACCGCGCCGCCACGGTGCATCGGGCCGCGTCCCCCAGACGCCGCCGCGCCTCCGGGTGGCGGTGTAACTCCAAAATGGCCCGGGCCAGGGCCTCGGGGTCGCCGGGCGCCACCAGGCAGCCGTTAACGCCGTCCTCGATGGCCTCCTGGGAGCCGCTCACCCGGGTGGCCACCACGGCGAGACCCGCGCCCATGGCTTTCAACAGCGCCAGGGGCAGGCCCTCCCACAGGGAGGGGTGCACAAAAAGATCCAGGGCGCGATAGATTTCGGTAAGATCCCGCCGGGTGCCCAGGAAACGCACCGTGCTCTCTAAACCCAGGTCCCGGACCTGGCGCCGTAAATCCTCCTGGCGCCGGCCTTCCCCCACCAGGAGCACCACCAGGTCCGGAATCTGCCGTCGCAGCTCCGGCAGCGCCGCCAGCAGGTGGGCATGGCCTTTTTGTTCCTCCAGGCGGCCCACGGCGCCGATGACCAGGCCCCCTGCTGACAATCCTAACCGCTCCCGGGCCTCCTGGCGGCTCAGACGCGTGTCGAGTTCGGCCAGGGGAATGCCGTAAGGCATCAGCAGCAGTCGGGAGGCCGGCACCCCGTCATACCGGCGCACGTCGTGCCACACCTGGGCGCTCCCCACCAGCACCCGGTCCGAGGCCCACCCCAGGAGAAAATTCCACACGCGGCGGTGAAATTTAACCCGGGGGTAGGAATTGTGCACCGCCGCCACCACCCCGGTCAGCCCCAACCCCAGCGATCCCAGGCGGCCAAAGAGGTTCGGGTGATAGAGGTGGGTGTGCAGGATGTCCGGCCGGCCGGCTTTGAGCAGGCGCCGCACCGCGCCCGCGACCCCCCAGGTTGAGGTCCGTCTGATATCCAGCCCCAGGCTGACCACTTCATAGCCCCTGGCCCCAAGTTCAAGGCCCACGGGGCCGGGCGGGCCGAGGGTGGCCACCGCCGCCCTAAATCTTTGGGGGTCCAGGCCCCGGACTATGGCCGCCACCAGGTCTTCCGCCCCGCCCACCGGCATGGTCGCCAGGAGATGGAGCACCTTCAGGCGCCGGCCCGGGAGTGCCGGTGGCGCCGGCCGCTGACCGGCAACGGGCCGATTTTGCTTCAGCCACACGGCTATGCTGAGTTCCCTGTCCTTTCCCGCCGCTACCGGCGCGCTCTGGCTATCCTCGCCACGGAGTTGTTCTGCTCCCCGGCAGTGACGCAATCCGCCTCACTGGCAATTATACCAGAACTTTAGTTTAAATTGATACATCCGCGTGATTGATGGCGACGGTGCGTCGCGGCCGCAGGCGGGCCGATGATCCGGTCTCCGGGGGCCGGACCCGGCTGAAATCTAACGCCGACACCCCGGGCGCATATTAT
>PEWM01000069.1:2563-3135 GCA_002779455.1 Deltaproteobacteria bacterium CG07_land_8_20_14_0_80_60_11 | reverse complement strand
CTCCTGCCGGTGGAAGAGGAGGGGCGGCTCCATGATCCCGTCCTCCGGGAAAACTTTATCGAGCGCCTCTTCGTGTTGCAGCGCTGGCGGGAACTCCTGGCGGCCAAACCCGATCTCGGTGACCTGGTGACCTTCCATACCCGGCACAAGTTCCTCATCCTGGCCCACAGTCTCAATCATTACCGGGAGTTGGGCCGCCTGGTGGCCCGGGCCCAAGAGGTTCCGGTCCAGGAACTCTATGAGCACTACCAGTCCCGGCTCATGGAGGCCTTGCGCCTGAAAACCACCCCCAAGAAAAACACCAATGTCCTCTCTCACCTGATGGGGTATTTCAAAAAAGACCTGACCCCCGACGAAAAACAGGAATTGCTGGAAATCATTGATCATTACCATCAAGGCTACGTGCCCCTGGTGGTGCCAACCACCTTGATAAATCACTATGTCCGGAAATATCACCAGCCCTACCTGAAAGAACAGTTCTACCTCCACCCCCATCCCGTGGAGCTGCAACTGCGGAATCATGTGTGAGGCCTTCCCGGGCGTGAGGCGATGATTTTATTCAATGTGGATTT
>PEWM01000069.1:0-2366 GCA_002779455.1 Deltaproteobacteria bacterium CG07_land_8_20_14_0_80_60_11 | reverse complement strand
CAGATATAGCCGGCGCCGCCTCTCCCGGGAAGCTCGATCCGGAGGATATTCCCTACCGTGAGGGTGATCTCCCGGCCACCCTGTTCTCTGGTGACCGTGATCGTGGCCTCAGCCGCCATGAGAGTTGATTGAGATAGCAGCAAGCAGGTTAACAGCAGCCACGCAATTCGCGGTACCATGATCTGTGCCATGGCCTTCCTCCCTTCCGGCGGGTCCGCGACTCTTCCTCTGACGCCGCCTCATTTGGTCATCATTCTTGAAACGCCGTCCCAGTCCTTTGGCGGTGGGTGGCTCCGGTAATCCTCACAGATTTGCCGCAAGCGTTCCACCGCCGGATCCGGCCCGAACTCGGCCTCGAAGCCCGCCAAGTCCTCGAGGGCCTGGTGGAAATCACCTGAACGGTACTTGTCCCACGCCGCTTCATACCGCCGGGCCGCAGCCAGCTTCACCATTGGAACTTTCCCGGTCTCACCCAGCACTTCAAAAATGTCGGTGGCCTGGGTCTTGCCGGCGACGATAATCCGGTCGAGGTGGCGCATCGCAAAGCCGTCCCCGCCGGCCTGCTGCGTGGCGATATCCGCTAATACGGCGGTCCCGTAAACCTTGTTCAGGCCTTCCAGGCGGCTGGCCAGATTCACCGTGTCCCCCAGCACCGTGTAGGCCAGCCGGGTGCGGGCCCCCATATTGCCCACCACCACCGGTCCGGTGGCCAGGCCGAAGCGGGTCGGGAGTTCCGGCAAGCCCTGGGCCCGCCAGGTTTGATTCAAGCCCTCCAAGGTATCCCGGCACTCCAGCACGGCTTTAAGGGCCCGGTCCGCCTGGTCCGGCATCGGCGTCGGCGCCCCCCAGAAGGCGACAATGGCGTCGCCGACGATCTTGTCCACCGTGGCCCCGTGGTGGTGCAGGGCGTCGATCATGGCCTGAAAGTACCCGGCCAGGTGATTGGTCAAGGCCTCGGGAGACATGGCTTCGGCGATATTGGTGAAGCCGGCGATGTCGGTGAAGAGGACGGTCAGGGTCTCCCGGTGCCCGCCGATCCGGGCCACCTCACCCTTCGCCATCAGTTCTTTGACAATTTCTAGGGGCACGTATCGGGAGAAGGATTGCAGCGCCGTCAGCGACTGGGCCTGCGCCTCCCCAAGTTGCTTGAATTCATAAAGTTTTGCCTCAATTTTCTCATCGGTCTGGAAATCGAGGTCGCTGATCCGCCGGCTTTGGGCGGCCAGCGCCTCCAGGGGCCGGCTGTAAGATCGGGCCAGGAGAAAAGAATAGGCCAAAGCCGCCAGGAGAGTTACCAGGGTCGCCGCCAGAATGTGCAGGCGGAGTTGGGTGATGCCCTCCAGGAGATCGTTGTTGGGTACCAGGATGCCGATCCAGAGATGGCGCCTCTTCCCCAAGGGATAGGAAGTTACCCCGGCCCACCAGGTTTCCCCTTGGCACTCGTAACTGAATATGGCCTTGCCGGACTTCTTTATTTCTTGGCTGATCTCCTTGTGGCCTTCGGCCTTTTTTACCGCCGCCTTCAATTCCGGAATCTGAATCTCATCGATATGGAGAAGCAAGGCCCGGTGAATCGACTCCTGGTCCCGAAACTTCTCATGGCGGGGCAGTCCCACCACGCGCCAGTCTTGCGTATAAACCGCCGTCTGTGAGTGCTTGCTGAGTTGGGTGGTATCCCGGCGGGTAAAATCGGTGATCGACGTCAACAGGATATCGACGGCAAAAACATATTCCATATCCCGGTCTTGCCACTTAACCGAGGCGGTGATGCCCAGATCTTTCGTGGTGAAGAAAAGATAAGGCTCGGTCCAGAAAACTTCTTCATCCGGCAAGTCTTTTAACCCAACATACCAGGCGCGGCTTCTCGGTTCGTAGTCCACCTCCTGCCATTCCGGAGATTGCGGGCGGCCCTCCTGGTCAAGGTCAAACCAGAGCGTCCGGGTCCCCCAAACCTCCCGGGAAACCACCCGGTTGCGGATGCGGCCGTCTTCCAGACGGATGATGAGAAAACCGTCGCCCCGGCCATTGGCCACCTGCAGTGAAGACATTTCGGGGTAAAGCCGCATGAGCGGCAACAATAACGTGTTGATCCTGGTGACGGCCGCCAGCTGGCTCGCGGTTAGCTTGCCGGCTGGACCTGCCACGACCTCAGCCAGATTGAGCTTACCCGCCAGGCCCCAGCGCGCCGCAATCAGGGCATTGATATTCACCGGCTGAAAGAAGCGGTCCAGTTCCTCCGTGGCTTGAAGCGTCCCGGTATTGATGAGTTTCTCGGACATCTCCTTTTCAGTCTGGCGAGCCCGGATGGTCATGAGCATGAGCACCGTCAGTGAACTCAACAGGATGAGCACCACGAAGCTCCTAAG